>DMIT01000089.1 GCA_003452275.1 Rhodospirillaceae bacterium
TGCCTTCTGCCCGCTATGGATATTTTTTTGCCTGCTTTGACGGCAGCCTGAATGGCTGTTTGAATATCCTGTTCACTGACCGGTTTTCTGATGTCGCTCACCACAGTTTCATTCAGGCGGCTTACATCATTGATCTTAATCTCAGCCGCAACAAAGCGAATTGGTACGATGAAAAGAACAAAAAATATTAAAAAATTTAAAAATCTATATTTCATGCCACATCATAAAATAAATCTTCTATTTTTCCAGTAATCTTTATCTGAACATCAAAGATAAAATGATCAACTGTAACATATTGGAAAAATGCACAAATTTTGAGTATTTTGTGTTGCCATCAGCGCCTCTTTCTCGCAAGGCTGGGCTGCATTCAAACGGTCAGAACGCCATGCCGGAACATAAGCATCAGGTTGCCGGACAAGATATCGGGCAACATCATTAAAAGCAGAAGGCAATGTGCCAACATAAAAGAATGTGCGGAATTGGATTGCTTCACATGCGTTTGTTCATGGAGCGCGCATTTAATGGCGCGATCGAAATTTGTTATAAATGCTATGTCTTCATCCGAATTCAGTTCAATTGCATAAGTTTTAGGAGATTCTTTATAATCGGCAGATGAATTACCTTCAAATGGCGCATTTTCGACCCAACGCACTGTTCCAGGTAAAATCTTTATGCCGCCTGTATTTCTGGATCATTGCTAATGCGCTTTAAAGCCACTTCTAACTCTATAGTGCTTTTTTTCCAGTATTCCGCAGAAATACCCATTCCCGCATAAAGTTTTAGGCCGATGTCCTCTGCCTGCCGGAAAATTTTATGCTGATCTGGTGGAATAGCTTCATCATCCCAGCCTTGGGCATGCCATTCATCTTTTTTCTGACCAATGAAATTCCTTATATCCTGCACCATCTGCATTTTTTCTTCGATAGACAGCTTTTCAATGCTGTCCTCGGGCATAGCCAAAACGTGGTTATGCGGAACGGCTAATTTTTGCAAATGCTCGCTATTCTTCATGAATTAGATATTAGCGAAGATACGTTTACAGAAATTTAATATTGTGACTTGCTGACAACTCTCTGTTTCTCCGGCGATATTTGTTCAAATGTCTTCGCGCAATGAGAAGCGATTTTATCATTCTCCAGTCCGAGCATATTGATTTGCTTGTTGTTGAATAGAAAAATGGTACGCCAGACGGACGCAATCATATAAAATTTTCCGCTTGTAACTAATTGTAATTATTTATCTTTTTGAAGTAATTTTTATAGGAGTTTATTCTGTACCGGAAAGGTACCCCTCAACGCTGAAATTGACACTTTGTTACGCCTTCGCCGCAAATATTGCTTTATGAAAATTTTTCATTTATAAGTAGCACATTTGTTATTCACCGTTGTGCCGAGGTTTAAAAAATGCAGATCGATTTAAAAACTTTTTTCAAAGACGCTGTCAGCGATGAAGGTCTGAATATTATTTTACAACAGCAAGTGCCTGCTGAACCATATAAAGGTCACCACAATCAAGATAAGTATTTTCGGTCGGCTGAACTGATTGTACCGGTACAAGGAACAACATTCGAAGAAATTGTATTCCAGCGTCGATCAAGCCATACTGTGTTAAGTGCCTGTGATGTTATTACCCCTGTTCAATTTCCTCATCTCCCAGCTGAAATAGAAATTTTTGATCATAATAAAAAGGATTTTCCTGCAACGCGTGTTAGAACCTCTAATGGAGAATTCTGGTGGGTTAGTGAAACCGTGAAAGAGATTATAGCAAAAATTGCCGAGACTCGTTCCACCAAACTAGAAACTGGGATGAAGGCTCTTGCCGACCAGATGATGAAAAACATACTTGGTTAATTTTCTCCGTTTATCTAATGGCATTTGTTCAAACGTCAACGGTCGTCGCTATGCGAAGATCGACCTTTATAGAATTTTCAAATGGTATGCGTTGACGCGAAGAGGGTGGAGGTCAATGTATGATTTTTTGAGTCAAATCAACATACTAGGAAAAACGGGACTGCGGGACAGTTTAAGGTTTTCATCTGGCCACCACTATTTTTCCTATAAAAAACCAGACCTAAACTATTGATCCGATTCAATACTGATTAGGCTGAAAGAATGGTGCCGCTGAAGGGATTTGAACCCCCGACCCACGCATTACGAATGCGTTGCTCTACCCCTGAGCTACAGCGGCTCTTGAAAAGGGGACGTCTTTTGTTGAGAGCCTAGTTAATATGATTTTCAGGACATTGCAAGATAGATCATCCGCTTTATAATATGTTTTCATAGTATTTTAAGGTGCGGGGATTCTTATGCTTGCATTCTCAACTTTCCCCTGATAGAAGGAGGACGGAAGATTGGCGCGGGCGGGATTGTCGCCAACCCGGTCAGGGCCGAAAGGCAGCAGCCGCAACGAATTTTTTCCGGGTCGTGTCCAGTCTTCCACTTTATCTATCTTTTCCCCCTTTTATTTTTGCCTTTATTTATCCTTTCTGGCTTGCCCGTGGGTGATTCCCGCTTTAATGTCCAGATATGTCTACAGAAACCGAAAATACCGTTCCCTATCGTGTTTTGGCGCGCAAATATCGCCCGCAGAATTTTGACCAGTTGATCGGTCAGGATACGCTTGTGCGCACGTTAAAGAATGCGATTGAATCGGGGCGCGTCGCCCATGCGTTTATGCTGACCGGTGTACGCGGGGTCGGCAAGACGACCACGGCCCGCATCATTGCCAAAGCATTGAACTATACCGGCCCTGATGGAACGGCCGGCCCGACCACGGGCCCGACCGATGATTGCGAAACCTGTCGCGCGATTGCCGAAGACCGTCACCCCGATGTCATGGAAATGGACGCCGCGTCGCGAACCGGTGTCGATGATATTCGTGAAATTCTGGACGGCGTGCGCTATGCGCCCAGTTCGGCGCGTTATAAAGTATACATCATCGACGAAGTGCATATGCTGTCGAAAAACGCGTTCAACGCATTGCTGAAAACGCTTGAAGAACCGCCGCCGCACGTCAAATTTATTTTTGCGACTACTGAAATTCGTAAGGTGCCGGTAACTGTCCTGTCGCGCTGTCAACGGTTTGACTTGCGCCGCGTTGACCCCGAAACCCTGCATAAACATTACGCCAATGTCTGCGCCAAAGAAAATGTAAGTGCCGAAGACGAAGCAGTGGCAATGATTGCCCGCGCCGCCGATGGGTCGGTGCGCGATGGCTTGAGCATTCTTGACCAAGCGATGGCCTTGTCCCAAGGTTCCATCACCACCGAACAAGTTCGCGGAATGTTAGGACTGGCAGATCGTGGGCAATTGCTTGACTTGATGGAGCATGTGCTGGCCGGACGTGTCGATGCGTGCATGGAAACTGCCGTGAATTTATACCGCGCGGGTGCCGACCCTGAAACAATTTTGAATGACCTGTTAGACATCACTCATTTGATGAGCAAGTTTCAGGCGATCAAATCCCCGCCCGCCACGGTCGAGCCGAACATGGCAACCGCCGAACGTGCCCGCGCCGCCGATATTGCAGGCAAAGCGGGCATTCCGGCGCTGAACCGCATGTGGCAGATTTTGCTCAAGGGCATCGGTGAATTGCAATATGCGCCCAATCCTCAGGCTGCCGCCGAGATGGTATTGATACGCCTTTGCTATGCGGCGGAACTGCCTGATCCGGCGACGGTTCTCAAACAATTGAAAGATGGAACGATTGTGTCTTCGGGTGGCGCGCGCGCTGCGTCTACGCCCTCTGGCGGCGGCAGTACCGCGAGTTTTTCAGGTGGCAATATCTCCGCCGTCACCATGCCGGCCTCTGCTGTCCCGCAATCCGTTCCCGT
>DMIT01000207.1 GCA_003452275.1 Rhodospirillaceae bacterium
TGCGGTATCAGCCGCGAAGTCACCATCTGGTGCAGCAATGATTATCTGGGCATGGGACAAAACCCCAAAGTTTTAAATGCCATGCATACTGCCATTGATAAATGCGGCGCGGGTGCAGGCGGCACGCGCAATATATCGGGAACAACAAAGTATATCGTTGATCTGGAATCGTCATTGGCCGATCTTCACCAGAAAGAAGCCGCCCTTGTTTTCCCATCGGGTTATACAGCCAATGAAGGCGCCCTATCCGCCATCACCAGATTATTGCCGGATTGCCATGTTTTTTCAGACGCCCTGAACCACGCATCGATGATCCATGGTATCCGCGACGGAAAATCAACCAAGCATATTTATCAGCACAATGATTTGGCCCATCTTGAGGATTTGTTAAAAGCCGCACCGGTTCAGGTTCCAAAATTAATCGTGTTTGAATCGGTTTATTCCATGGAAGGCGATATTGCGCCGATTGCCGAAATTTGCGACCTTGCCGACCGTTACAATGCCATGACCTATCTCGACGAGGTTCATGCCGTTGGTGTGTATGGCCCGCGCGGCGGCGGCGTCGCCGAAGAGCGCGGCTTGATGGATCGTATTGATATAATCGAAGGCACCTTTGGCAAAGCCTATGGCTTAATGGGTGGGTTTATCACTGCCAATGCCTCTATCATTGATGCCGTCCGTTCCTATTCGGGCAATTTTATCTTTACGACTGCCCTGCCGCCCGTGTTATGCGCCGGCGCATTGGCCAGCGTCGAATACCTGAAGACATCGTCCATTGAACGCGACATTGTCAAAGCCAATGCAAAATTGTTGAAACAAAAACTGGATTCAATCGGCCTGTCATACCTGCCCGGGGAAAGCCATATCGTGCCACTGGTCATTGGCGATTCAACGTGCTGCAAAGCCATTACCGACTGGTTGTTGCATGAATATAATATCTATGTCCAACCCATCAACTACCCAACAGTTCCCAAAGGAACCGAACGGATGCGCCTGACAGCAACCGCCGTCCATACCGAAGCCCATATCAACGAACTGGTTTCATCCCTGCAAAAACTATGGGCAGAAAATCACGGCCTGCTCAATCTGCGGGTTGCCTAGAACTTCATATAATTCTTGAAGCTTTCTGCGCGTCCCAGAGTGCGGTCGAGTTCGGCCATGGTTTTTCCCAGATCGGGGGAGGTATCGTTGATCCAGGTCAGCAGCACCCACAGATAGGCCACTGACAATCCTGCCAGATAAAATCCGCCGAACAATCCGTCCGTTTCCAGTCCTGCGCATTTTGCCATGCGGCCCATGCTGGATTTCAAAAGGGTGATGTCCTGACAGGTTGCGTTTTTTGTCCAGCCGAATGATTTGAAAAAAGAGATATGGGCGGCGCGGTTCCGATTGGCAAGTTCGATACGCTCCATCAAAACATCGAACAACCTGTCACGCATCGGCGCATCTTCGTCTATATCAGGAAAGACTTCCTCTACCTGCGTGTCCAGATCATCGATAATGGCGGCTGTTATATCCGCCTTGGTTGGAAAACGCGCGGTTACATCATCAATATCCAGACCGGCGGAATCGGCAATCTGTTTCATTGCCACAAATTCCCATGCATGGGTTGCAGCAACGTCCAGCGCCGCAGACAATATAGATGTGCGGATTTTTGTTGTATTTCCTGCTGATTGTGCTTTCTTAGCGACCATAGGAGAAAGAAATACTCTTCTCTGCTCCCGTTTTCAATGACCAATTATAAGGAATGGATTTTATGACGGCTCAATACGGTTTAACGGCAATCGGAAACGCAATTGTGGATATTCTGGCCCATGCGACGGATGATTTTATGAAAGCCCAGATCCAGAAAGGCATGAATCTGAATAGCATGAATTTAATCAGCGCGGAACGGGCGGCTGAATTATATGGATTAATGGGGCCGGCCACCGAAATGTCCGGCGGGTCTGCCGGAAATACCATGGCCTGTTTTGCATCATTCGGCGGTAAAGGGGCATATATCGGCAAAGTCGCCGATGACCAGCTTGGAAAAATTTTCGCGCATGATACACGCGCCATCGGGGTTCATTTTGAATCGGCCCCGCTCGTCGGGGGCAAACCGACTGCACAATGCCTGATCCTCGTCACACCGGATGCCGCGCGTACCATGAATACTTTTCTCGGTGCATGCACCCAGTTGACAGAGGATGATGTGGACGAAAATCTGATTGCCCATTCGCAAGTCACTTATCTGGAAGGTTATTTATTCGACGAACCAAAAGCCAAGGCCGCTTTTTTCAAAGCCGCCGATCTGGTTAAAAAACATAACCGCAAACTCGCCCTCACTTTATCTGACCCTTTCTGTGTCGTTCGGTATCGTGACGAATTTATGTCCCTTGTGGAAAACCATGTGGATATCCTGTTTGCAAATGAAGCAGAACTCAAGGAACTCACCCAGATTTCCGATACAGATCAAGCCATTGAAGCCCTTCGCGGCAAATGCGACATCATTGCAGTGACTCTTGGGGAAAAAGGATCGGCGATTATCACCGCCAACGACACTCTGCGCATCGCAGCAGTCGCGCCGACACAATTGGTAGATACAACCGGCGCAGGAGATTCGTATGCAGCCGGATTTTTATTCGGCCTGACCGAAGGGAAATCCTTACAGGAATGCGGGCGTCTGGGGTCAATCGCCGCCAGTGAGATCATCAGCCATATGGGGCCAAGACCTCTTGTCGCCTTGAAATCGCTGATTTAATCAAACAGCGATAGGAACGCCTGCAATCAATTTAGATGTCTTGATAGACAAGGCCGATTTGACGGAGGCCACATTCGGGCTTTCGAGCAGTTCGTTTGTCAGGAAGCTTTGATAATCATCCCAATCACGCGCAACGATTTTCAACAAGAAATCATTGTCACCTGTCATCATATAGGCTTCGCGGACGCGATCCCATTTTTCGATTTGAAGTTCGAATTTTTTCAATTCGCCTTCGCCGACGGCTTTCAATTTGACGCCGGTGAAAACGGTCATCGGATATCCCAGCGCGGACGCATTGACACGGGCATGATATGATAAAATCAGGCCGGCCTCTTCGAGATTGCGCACACGACGCAAACATGGCGGCGCAGAAATTCCTGCATTTTGGGCTAATTCAACATTGGTGATACGTCCATCCCGTTGTAAATCAGCGATAATCTTGCGGTCGATTTTATCAAGCTTGACTTGTTTGGTTTGGATAATTGCGGGATTTTGGTTACTTTCGGTCATTTTTTAATGTATTCCTTATTTATTGTGCACTTTATGTACATTATTTTTCTAAAATTGAAACAATTTTTCGACCTAAGATAATAAAAATATATTTTTAAGAGCTATTGATAATGCCGAATTCCGCACCATCCCCTGTTGTCTGGGTTATAACCGAAGGCTTGGCAGGGACAGAAAACCAATGTCTGGGCATCGCGGAAGCCATGGGCATCGCTCCGATTGTCAAACGCGTCACTCTGCGCCAGCCGTGGAAACTTCTATCCCCCTATCTGGGATTTGAATGTGCGGCAACATTTCAGGAACCGCTGGTTGGCCCGTGGCCCGATATTTTAATCGCATCAGGCCGCAAAAGCATTGCGGCATCCCGTTACATCAAAAAACAAAGTCAGGGCAAAAGCTTTACAGTGCAGGTGCAAGACCCGCGCGTCCGTCCACAGCAATTCGATATGGTGGCTGTCCCGCAACATGACCCGACCCGCGGCGATCATGTCATGGTTACGGTGGCGACGCCCAATCGCATTACCGCCGATAAACTGGCCCATGCGCGCAAGGATTTTGAATCCGTTTTCAAGAATTTATCATCACCGCGAATTGCAGTTTTAATAGGCGGCACGACCAAACGCCACATATTCACGACTAGCGAAGCCAGAGCCCTGATTCAAAAATTATCCCCTTTTAAAAATCTGATGGTCACCACCTCACGCCGCACAGGGGTAGAGAATACGGAACTTCTGAAATCTGCCCTTGATACACACGAAAATTATTTTTGGGATGGTGCGTCATCCAACCCCTATATGGCGATGCTGGCCACCGCCGATTTTATTCTGGTCACTGCCGATTCCACCTCGATGATTTCCGAGGCCGCGACAACGGGAAAACCTGTCTATGTGATTCCTATGGCGGGGCTGACCAAACGCCAGACCCAATTGATCGAAAATTTGAAATCTTATGGTGCAGTGCGCAATTTTGATGGAAAACTGGAGCATTGGACATATCCGCCCCTCAATGATTCCGCCCATATTGCCGCGATGATTCGCGAAAAATGCGGATTATTTTCATAGATTAGGACTTCCCCCTTTACCTTTTATCCGACCTCTATTACATCATAGGTATCATGACAAAAGAACATATCGTAACCAACGTCCTTATTATCGGTTCCGGCCCTGCCGGATATACGGCTGCCATTTATGCGGCACGCGCCAATCTGTCCCCCGTTCTGGTGACCGGAATGGAACAAGGCGGGCAATTGACCATTACCACCGATGTTGAAAATTATCCGGGATTTGCCGATCCTATCCAGGGGCCATGGCTGATGGAGCAAATGAAGGCGCAGGCCGAACATGTCGGCACCAAACTGATCACCGATATGATCGTCGATGTCGATTTCAGCAAACGCCCTTTCACCGCAACGGGTGACAGCGGCACAGTCTATACCGCTGAAACTGTCATTATCTGCACCGGTGCCAAGGCCCGTTGGCTGGGGCTGGAATCCGAACCGACTTACCGCGGTTACGGCGTATCGGCTTGCGCAACCTGTGACGGATTCTTTTATCGCGGAAAAGAAGTCGCCGTGATTGGTGGCGGAAANNCACCGCCGCGATACTTTGCGCGCCGAAAAAATCGCGCAGGACAGATTATTCGCCAACCCTAAAATATCGGTTATCTGGGACAGCGCGATCGAAGACATTATCGGCAACCCGCCCGGCACCAAAGATGCCCCTATCGGTGTCACCGCCCTGAAATTGAAAAACCTGAAAACCAGCGCAATATCCGAATTAAAACTGGACGGCGTGTTCGTGGCAATCGGGCATGATCCGGCCACAGAATTATTCAAGGGTAAAATCAATATGGATGAAAGCGGATATATTATCACCGCGCCCGATTCCACCGCCACCAATGTCACAGGCGTTTTTGCTGCCGGCGATGTGAAAGACAAAGTCTTCCGTCAGGCGGTCACCGCTGCCGGTATGGGATGCATGGCTGCATTAGAGGCTGACCGCTTTATTTCCGCCCATGGTCACGCCGCTCAAGAGGCTGCCGAATAATATGCCGATGGACTGGGATAAATTGCGCATCTTTCATATGGTTGCGAAAGCAGGCAGTTTTACCCATGCGGGCGAGACATTGAACCTTTCCCAATCTGCCGTGTCGCGCCATATATCGTCGTTCGAGGAAGATCTGGGCATCACTCTTTTTCACCGTCATGCCCGCGGTTTGATCCTGACCGAGCAAGGCGAACTCCTTTTCCAGACCTCCTCTGACATTTTTACGAAGATGATGGCGATTGAGGGCCAGTTGAGCGATGCCCGCGATACGACCGATGGTGATTTAAGTGTCACTCTGCCTGAATTTCTGGGAACATCATGGTTAGGCCCTCACATAGGAAATTTCCACAAAAAACATTCCGAAATTGAGTTAATCCTGCTTCTGGATGACCGCATCTTTAATCTGGGATTGCGGGAGGCTGATGCGGCTGTCCGTTTATATAAGCCCGAACAATCCGAACTGGTGCAAAAACATCTGGCCAGTATTTCATTCGTCACCTGTGCCAGCAAAGATTATCTGTCCAGTCACGGCACCCCGAAAAAATTAGAAGACCTGACGCAGCATACATTGATCGGTTATCCGGATCAGGCCTTGGTTCCCTATAAAAACCCCAACAGTTTATTTACACAAGCCGGCATTTCGGTCAGCAAAAACCGCAATATGATTTTGATGAATTCTATCTCGACCATCCGCCAAGCGATTCGCGCCGGTGCGGGGATCGGGGTTTTGCCGCATTTCATGGCAGACAGTATTCCGGACATTGTTCCCGTCCTGCCCGATACCAAAATCGATCCGGTCGATATGTATTTTGTCTATCCGGAAGACCGCAGACACTCCAAACGAATTGCAATTTTCCGCGACTTTCTGGTCGATCTGGTTGGAAAGACCAGATTTTAACCACATTCTTTCCTCTTAGCCCCCCTCTATCCATTTGAATTATATAGATAAAAATAATGCACCCGAACCATGCATTTCCCGCATATCTAATATATTGAAATACGTCTGGTTCTTTCCGGACATCTCTTATATAACCCCGCTCGGAACCTTCTGGTTCTTTTCCGTCTCTTGAGACGTGAAACCTCCCTGTTCAACTCGCCGGGCGTTATAGCCCGGTTTTTTTTGTTTCTTTTTGGCAATGTTCCGGGCGCATTTTTTCTGGTAAACTAACGGCAACAGAATCAAACCCACCTTTCTTCCCTATTTGCCCGATGACCAATTTTTCAAGAAAACCGATTATCGCCCTTTATAATTATGGCGGCGGAATGCGCGGCCTGATCCCTGCGCATTTTATGCAGAAAATTGAAGAGACCACCGGCCTGAATATGGCGGACATGATAGATGTGTTTATGGGGCCCTCCACCGGATCCATTTTAAATGCAGCTTTAAATGTTCCCAGCCCGCATGAACCGGAAAAACCGAAATTCAAAGCACGCCACATGGTCAGATTTTATGAACGCGAAGGCGGGCATATTTTCCCGCGAGATTCCTTCCGCTCCCTGCGCAGCATGATCCATGATTTCAACAATCGCACTCTGGGCTTTGAACAGCTTGGCCATCTGGTCAAACATGGCCATTATCAGCAAGCCAGTTTGGGTCGATCCTTGCGTGGACTATACGGCAAACATAAAATATCCGACTCACTCAAAAGCCTGATTATTCCCGTTTATAATATTGAGGGAACGGCCAGTTATAAAGATGCCTCCCTTGGTCGACAGCACCGCGGCAACCCTTTCCTGAACGAAGGCGGTCATGCCATGTGGCTTAAGAATCTAAAATTCGACGATGTCGTCAATCGGCCGCACTGCCCCGAGGTCAATATCTATGATGCCGTCATGGGCAGCACCGCGGCACCGACTTATTTCGAATGCCACGCTTTCCCCGTTAAAAAAACGCCCGACAGCCCGACAGGATCGGTGGTTGCCATTGACGGCAGCGTTTTTGACAATCCCTGCATCAGCTATATGGGGGCCCTCCGTCCTCATTTGCCGCCTGACCGTCCGCTGATTATGATCGTTCTGGGCACCGGATATTCCAATACTTCCATCCGTAAGGATGACTGGGATAGATACGGAGCGTTGGGAGTGGTTGACCCGAAAAACGACATGCCTCTGATTAATATCTTTTTCCACGCCCCCGAAACAGCACTGGTCGAAGCATTTGAAAGCGAGATGGGAGAAAATCTCTATGTCTTTAACAAATCGATGGTTTCCGGCCCCTATCAGAGGGATTACCCAAGCATCGAAATTGACGATGCCAGCCCTGAAAATATCCGTCGCCTCAAGAATTTCTTTGAAATGACGCTAGAGGAAAACCGCAAACCTTTTGATGAACTATGCCAGTTATTGGTCAAAAATCGCGATGCAAAATAACAATCTGCTTCTTTCCAATAATTTTGTTTGGCAAAAACCAATAGATCAGCTATAAATTTAGATGCAAAGATTATAGAAAAGGACTCCATGCCGCATTCTAAAGGAAAATTTCATCCTGTCTTACAGCTCCATGGCGGAGGGACTCTGGTCTTATCTCAAATCATCAAATGCGCCATTATCGAATCCCTCACCGGCAAACGCATTCCCGATCTTTTTCCTTCGATGATTGCGGATTCGGGAGGAGCCATTATTGCTCTTGGGCTCCATTTTAAACCAGCGGAGGAGATATTGCATTTATTCATGCAAAAACTTCCGATGGCCTTACCTGATCGTAAATTTTTTCTTTCTCAAGCTTTGGCACATAGAAAATTTCACTTTGATCCTGCCGCTCTCGAAAATGCCCTGACAGAAGTTTTCGGCAATAGAACCCTTGATGAGATTACAGGGAATATATTTATTCGCACCCATTCGATTGATGGCCATGCCCAGCGGATTTCAAAAATATCCATTCCTTCCGGCCCCCAATACACCTATGCCACGGGTAGGACTCGCATAACGAATATCCTTTTGAAAGCCACAGCTATTCCCGGAATTTTACCAGAACCAGAAGGAAAGTATATTGATACCTTAACAGACCAGAACCCTGTAGCAATCCTAGCCAAACTGCAGAACCAATTTCCAAACGACCAGTTCGAGTATGTCATAGCCGGGACTATCCATCATAATAATCTGCCTGAATCTTTTAGAGAAAAATCATTTATCGGTAATTATTTAAGGGGCTCTTACCAGAATTATGCAGCTTTACACCGACAGTCCGCGCATCTTGAAGATCTAGGGGAATTGCTGCCTTCTGATCGCATTACTTCTCTGGTCACATTCAGTCCGCAACATTTTTCTTCAATTAATAATTCTTCACAGCAACGCGCGCAAGTTATCCTCGCAACATTAGAAGATGTTCTCGCTCAAAAAGATGTGTATACCAAGCTTGCTCGAAAACTTTGCGGCAAACTTCAAATGAGGGTTGAACAGGCTGTAGACCATCTTCGCCAAGAGCTGGATGTCTACATAACGAAAGACAAAACTGAATCGCCACATCACCTGAACGATAACCAGCCTTTATCGTCTGTCCAAACCGTCGATCTTACCTCTGCCACCTCTTACAAAATAGGATACATGACAGGCCTTTTTGTTGCAAAAGCGGCCCCTGCCCTTGCCGGAATAATTGTCTGCAATGATTTCAACCTGGTATCGATTGGAAAAGATACATTGCAAGCGCTTTCGAGAAGCCTTCTGCCCTCTAGGCCCCCTATCAAAAACGCGGCAGATCCCTCCGCCGCGCCTGAATTGAAAATCGAAACATAAAAATAGCTTATGCCGCAGCACTAGCCTGACCTGTCAAATCGGCACATGCTTTTTGAATGCGTTTGCAGGCCTCGGTCAAGGATTCGGTCGACGTGGCGTAGGAAATGCGGAAATACGGGGACAGCCCGAAAGCTTCGCCATGCACCACCGCAACGCCGACTGATTCCAGCAGATAGGTTGCAAAATCCGCATCAGTCCGAATGGTTTTTCCATCAGGGGTCGTCTTACCGATACAACCCGCGCAGGATGGATAGACATAGAAGGCACCTTCCGGTTTTTGGCAGGTGATGCCGTCAACCGCGTTCAACATATCCACGACCATATCGCGGCGCGATTTATACGTGTCGCGCCAACCTTCGAGGAAAGATTGATCCCCATTCAAAGCCGCAACCACCGCCGCCTGCGAAATCGAAGACGGGT
>DMIT01000225.1 GCA_003452275.1 Rhodospirillaceae bacterium
GTGCGTATTGTTCAACCCCATATTCACGGATATAGCCATGCCCGCCATGGATTTGCACCGCCAGATTAGCCACCTCGAACCCCATATCGGTTTGATAGGCTTTGACCACCGGAGTCAGTAACGCCACCAGATCGTCGGCTTCCTGCCGTTTGAGCGCATCGGGATGTTTTTCGGCAATATCAAGATTTAACCCCACCCAATAAGACAAAGCCCGCGCCCCTTCGCAAAACGCCTTGGACGTCAGCAGCATTTTGCGCACATCGGGATGGACAATGATCGGGTCTGCGGGTTGATCGGGGAATTTGACTCCGTCAAGGGCCCGCATTTGCAACCTGTCGCGCGCATAGGTCAGACCGTTTTGCCATGACACTTCTGCAAGGCCCAATCCCTGCATACCGACCCCCAGACGCGCCGCATTCATCATGGTAAACATGGCTTTCAGGCCTTTATGCGGTTCACCCACCAGCCAACCGCGGGAATTGTCAAAATTGATGACACAGGTGGCAGAGGCCTTAATCCCCATTTTATGTTCGATAGACCCGCAACTGACATGGTTTGCGGCCTGTGTGTCCGCCAGATATTTGGGGACGATAAACAGCGAGATACCCTTGGCCCCCTCCGGCGCATCCGGCAATTTGGCCAATACCAGATGCAGAATATTTTCCGTCAGATCATGTTCGCCGGCAGAAATAAAAATCTTGGTGCCGGTCACCTGATAACTGCCATCCCCTTGGGGAATGGCTTTGGTACGGATCAATCCCAGATCGGTGCCGCAATGTGGCTCGGTCAGACACATAGTGCCCGACCATTCGCCGGTGACCATTTTCGGAAGATAGAGCTGTTTCAACTCATCCGTTCCATGGTGCAGCAAAGCGCGATAAGCCCCTTCGGAAAGCCCCGGATACATGCCGAACGACATATTGGCGGAACAGACCATTTCCATCAGCACGAAATTCCACAAATGCGGCATGCCCATTCCGCCATACGCAGAATCAGCCGATAAAGCCGTCCACCCGCCCTGCGTGTAGGTGGTATAGGCTTCTTTGAACCCGCGGGGAGTGGTGACTTGTCCTGCATCGAAATGACAGCCTTCCTCATCCCCCGACTGATTGAGAGGAAAAAGAACCTCTTCGCACAGCTTGGCCCCCTCTTCCAGAATGCTATTCATTAAATCGGGCGTGGCTTGCTCGTAACCGGGCAGTTCCGAAAGCTGCGCAGCATTCAACACATCATGCAATACAAAACGCATATTTTCGAGGGGGGCTTTATAAACAGGCATCCGGTTTTCCTTCTTTTATTAATGTTTGGTCTGATCGTCCTGAACCATCAGTTTCATCAAACCGCTGAGCTTTTCCTTATCCAGACTGGCGATGATTTTCTTGGCCTGTACGGCGGGCGACGTATCATCGACCGTCTGTTTTTTGTGCAAAATCAATTCGGCCAGTTTTTGTAATTTTTCTTCCCCGATCATATCGCGGGTATTCTGCATATTTCTCAGCGCATCCGCAACAACCTGTTCCCGCGTGGAGACCACAGGCTGCGGGGCATCCTGTGCTATCGGCGCAGCAATTGTTTTTTTCCTAAATTTCAACCAATCGAACATGATTCCTTAAGTGTCGCAGCCAGAAATGAAGAAGAAGTAAATAATCCTCGCCCATCATAGCTTAAAAAATGCTTCCTGTCTGTCATGCAGTGCAGTAAAAGAAAGCATGAATTACCGTCATATTTACCACGCTGGCAATTTTGCCGATGTCCATAAGCATCTGATTTTGATGATGACTCTTGACTATCTGCAACAAAAGGAAAAAGGCCTGTTTGTTCTGGATGCTTTTGCGGGCATCGGTCTTTATGACCTGAACCTGCCCGAACCACAGAAAACAGGGGAATATCTGGACGGAATCGCCAAAATCATGGCTCACCCCGCCATTCATCAGGATTTACAGACATTCCAGAAAACCATCGCTCTGTTTTGGGGCGGAAAACAGTATCCCGGATCACCCTTGCTGGCGGCGAACGCCTTGCGGGCGCAAGACCGTCTGGTGGCCAACGAACTCCACCCCGAGGATATCGACACACTGCGCCATCATTTGCGCGGTTTTAAAAATGTGTATACGACCCATGAAGATGCCTATCAATCCATCCGCGCCCATATTCCACCGGTTGAACGTCGCGGCATCGTGCTGATTGACCCGCCTTTCGAAAAACCCGACGAATTCAAAAGCCTGATCAAACAGATGCATGAATGGAAAAAGAGATGGGCCACGGGATGCTTTATGATCTGGTATCCTATCAAAGCAGGACAACATATCGCCGAATTTCACCGCGCGGCAGAGGATTTAGGGATCAACCGCACATGGGTGTCCGAAATTTTGCTGCATAATCGGGACAATGTCGGCGGCCTGAACGGCGCGGGAATTGTGATGTTGAATACCCCGTTCGGCCTACCGGAACGCGTGGACGCGCTGGCAGACGAATTATGCAGCAAATTAGGCCAAGGGCGGATTGAAAATAGATTTCTCGTCAATCACTCATGACGATCAGCAGAGTCAGACGAATCTTCGGAATGCTGCATGACTTTGTCATTCGTCAATATTTCTTCTTCGGGGGTGATATCTTCTTCACCCGCTGCCGGTTCAATATCCGCTGGTGTGGTGCCAACCACAGATACAGGCGCAACCGCAATCACATTGCCTGCCCCAGATCCCGCCTGCCCAGATCCTGCCTGACCGCCTAACGCCGCCGGAGCTTGTGCCGAAAAGCGGGCAGGGCCGAACCCGCCATCATCTCTCGCCATGACCGGCCCTGCACTCAAAAAACCGAACAGTGCCACGCCGGATACCATGATAGAAAAAATGCGCATTTTCAGCTCCATTATCGTTGAATTAAAATGTCTCTTGTAACGTCTTCCCCCAGGATTCCAGGTCGCGACCCATTCCTACGAGGGTATTTCCGCATCCTGACAGAACCAGACTGGTCGTCACCAACATCAATAATATGGCAAATTTTTTTGACATCGTCAAACTTTCTCTCTTTTAAAGGCTTCCTTGACCCTACGATACTAAATTTGAGCCATAAAAGAAAGAACCACGAAAAGCTTTCCTCTTCCACGGTTCCATCTGAACGCTATATGTCCTGGTTGTCCAGCCCCGAGGATTGGCGGATAGGGTCGCGGTTAAATCTTTCTGGCTCAGGGGATAAAATTTTATTGGCTTTCGCTAGTAAATATAGGAGACACACCATATTTCCGTAAAATTATTGACAAATTCCTAAGGTTTCCGTATCGTCGCGGCATTCCTTCTTTATCTGGTGCCGGACGCCCGCTAAATTGCCCCGTGCTTGATCAAGAAGCCCAGAATTTTTAACTAATTTTATGTTGAGGAGTTGTTTATGAGCGAAAAACTTGTTCCTGCAGACAATATTGCTGCTCCTACCATCATGCGTCACCAATTGACCAGTGGACGATATGGCTTAAATACGACAGATCGTGGTCAACGGATGGACAATGGCGAAATTTATTTTGGTATCTGGAAAAATATCGTTGACCGTCAAGGTCGTCAGTTAAGTGGTGAATTTGATCTCTTCACGACTGACCACGATACCCGTTATTTAAGCGAAACCAGACGAGGTGAACTCGCGACATTTAATCAGGATATCCAACGCGTGGCCGATTTGCGCGATACTCATGGTCATGACGGGATCATGCTCGCCAACGACGCGGTAATCTATGAAGCCATTCGTACAGGCAACTACGCTGCCATTGCCAAATGGCACGTTGGGGTGAAAGAACTGGTTCACGGACGAAATATTGATGACAAAGACGTTCAACCGGATAACCTCTATGCCCACAAAGATAAGGGTGCTTTAAGGGGCACCTTTACGGACAAAGTAGGCTCCGTCAACGTCCATTGGTACTGGACGGCGTCTGCGCGCCGTGTCCTACCGTCGTACGTGTATGTCGTGGCCTTCACGAACGGCTGCGTTGGTTGGGGCCTTAAGGACAACGCCGCTTTGTCGTCTCGCCCAGTCCGCGCGGAGCTTCGACCGGAGGCGTAGCCGAAGAAGCGTTAATCATTTAAGCATTTGATTACGGTGACCGCGCTTCGCACGGTCACCGTAAATTTTTTGAATCGAGGTTCAAAGAATGGCCCAATATCAACATTTGGCGATTGATAAACAGACCAAGGACTTCCCCCCGTGAATATAAATGCCCCCTAGGCCAGAAATGAAAAGACGAATTGATTGAGTTATCGTCAATTCAAATCAGAATCATACATTTTTAACACACCGTCATTGCGGCGAAAGCCGCAATCTCACTTGGGTTAAGAGAGATTGCGGCTTTCGCCAGAAAGACGGATTCTTATTTGAATTGACGATAGGGGTTTTGATCTACCGCGCCAACAGGGCCAAAGACAAACCCCAACCTACTCTCCTCGCTATTCGCCGACAGGACGGCGGATTTCGATGATTTCAGCATTTTCTTCGACCACAGAGCGATCCGGCTTGCTGCGTGCCTTGTCCGCTTGTTTCGGGGCGAAGTCAATAATCTCGGCGGTTTGCGGCTGCAAAGCTTTTTTCACCGCGATATCATTTTCGCTTTCGGTAAAGGATCTTTCAAATTTGATGAACCATAAGAAATTGGCATTGGAACGGTCACGAACTTCGGTAAAGACCGGATCAGAGACAATCTGCGCCGAAACAACTTCCAGATAATTCGTCCCGAACGGCATTTTGCCAAGGGCTTTGGTCAGGTCGAGCGTAATCAGGCGTGATGTCTCCACGTTATCGCTAAAGACATAGCCTTGATAATCTGCCAGCATTTGCTGGATCAAAGAACGGTCGGCCTTGCGGCAACGTTCCGACAGGAACCATGATTCAAAGGTTGCGCGTGCTGCCATGCCATTATTGATCGAACGGAAATCGGCAATAGCTTCGCGGGCAAAAGCGCGTCCCAGATCGGCAAGAGTTGAATTTTCAATACGAACCCATGCCTCTTTATATCCTGCCAACTGTAATTCCCATGCGACACGCACCATGGAAACCATCAAATCCGCTTGTTGGGCGCGGTTAATCAGAACCGCGTAATCCGGATGGACGGCCAGTGGGTGTAAACCGGAACCATTGCGGTGCTGCCACATGCGGCGCAATTCACGCACCATCAATAGTAATTTGGTCGGCATATCCAGATCGGCACGTACCAGAACAGAATGGGACGACCTATCATAACCGGCATCCATGACATGAGAGGTTTCGCGAATGGCAACGTCATGCAATTGCGCAAAAGAAATAAACTGCGATGCCAGACGGGATTGGTGCAAAATATCGAGAGCATCACCCAATGTCGACGGAGCAGATTGATAAATGGTGGAGATAAAGGCTGCGTCCTCGCGGAACAGCGATTGAATATGGTTTTCCGGTTCGGCAAATTCACGGGATACTTTATCATAGGCATTGGTTTTATCGCGCAAATCGGCAATATCACGTTCCAAAGCGTCCATCACCGGATCATCCATCAGCAATTCATCATCTGCCGCATCTTCATAATCGGCATAGAATAAAGGCTGATCGCTAATCCACGAACAACGAACAGGCTGCGCTGACCCGATCGTGTAAGCAAAACGGCAATTTTCCAACGGCCAGATTTTGATTTCGGTGCTGTGTGATCCTGATTCCGTAATCTTATCCATTTTACTTTCCCCTTAAATGGAGTCCCTAACCCACATAAATAACGTGCAGATTTTTCTGCCTTATGTGTTTATCTTAGCGGGCTTTGGTTAACGGAGTATGACCAAATCAAGAAAAAATCGTTTTTTTTCAATAAGTTAAGAGAATCTAAATAAATTTAACATAAAAATAAAAACACCAGCCAAGGGCTTGATGAATCAGGTTTTTAGAAAATTTCTTTGAGGGGGCAGCGTCTTGCGGAAAGGATTTTGCCGAAAATATTATTCCAGATTCAAACCTTCTTTGGAAAAAGTACCAATAACTTTCTGCGTGGCGGCATCTTTGATGAAATACATGCCGGGTGTATGGGCGGTCACTTGATAAATCGCATCCAGTGTTTCCGTGACTTTGCGTTTATCAAGCCCCGAAAGATGGTAAAAATTGGGGCCGATTTCCAGATAGGGAACGCCGGATCTGTCTTTATAACTGCCAACAATAATGTCGGCTTTGATCCATTTTTGAACAAGTCCTGTCCCGTCCCCGCCTTCAGCCTTGATCCAGTCGGCAGGAGTCCAGTTGGTTCCTGCCCATTGGCTGTTATGCGGGTCAGTGCCATTATCATAGTGGGGGACGAAATCCTGATTGGTCCAATGGCTCGGCCACCACCACAAACCCAGAAATTTGGGGGCTGCATTTGCGGTCGTTGCAAATGTCGCAAGAAGAAGAGTGGTGAGAACACACGCAATTTTTTTCATAAAATTCATCCATCAATCATATTTTAAGCATAATATGCTATATTCAAGAAATGATAAACCCACTTTCGACATCTCTGTCCGGATTAATGGCGGCCTCGAAAAAAGCTTCGGTCGCGGCGGAAAACATTGCCAACAGCGACGTGACAGGCGCAACCGATCCGGCGAATTCACGTCAAGCCTACGCCGCAAAAACGACCCAGACTGTCACTACCGCGGGCGGCGGCGTGAATACAGTTATCCTGAACCGCACCCCTGCCTTTATCCCGTCTTATGAACCTGATTCCCCTTTTGCCGATGGCAATGGGCTGGTCAATGCGCCCAATGTGAATCTGGATGAAGAACTTATCACGACAAAGATGGCTGAAAATTCCTATAAGGCCAACCTCACCGCCCTCAAAGCAGGGCTTGAGATGCAAGACACCCTGCAAAAGGCACTCGACACCAAATCCTAGAGCGAGCGTGCGCCTCTTCCGCCTAAACCCCGCCTAAACTCCGTATGTCCTTAAAAGGATATAGGTCAACCCCAGCGCATAATAGCCTGCCAATTGGAATGACGCGTCAATCGCCACGGCATTGAACGGATAACCGGTATAAAGAGAACCCATGACGATAGGCGGCATCGCAAAGGCCACCCATAACAGACAGGATAATAGTAAAACTTCCTCGGGGGCATGGACTTTCAGGGTCACGGCCAGAAAAGTATAAAATAAAGCCGTCAAAAACCATAACGGGAAAGACAAGACAAACGGACTGGAATGTCGCGTGACATCTTCGGGTGTCAGGTTACGGGCTTCCAGCCAGCGACCGCCCAGAACTTTCGGGTGATACCAGATGATGCCCAGCAGGAATGCAAAAACCGCCCCCAGAAAAGAGGGTAACAGCCAGTGGGATATTAAAGTCTGTAAATCAATCGTCCCCATTTTATGTCCTTTATTTAATTTTTGAAATATTCCTTATCCGGCGCGGGAAACCAGCAATTTTTTAATTTCCGCAAT
>DMIT01000071.1 GCA_003452275.1 Rhodospirillaceae bacterium
ATGGATTTTTCCTCCAGCGCATCATAATCGATTTTCAACTGCACATATCTTTGAAAATCTTCCCTGTCCTCCGGCGGGATCGTATCAGCGGCACTGGAAATAATGCCGTTGATGCGGGCGCGGATATTGCGGATGTCATGTAAATCCTTGGATAATCTGACGCGTTCGGCCTTGTCATCAACGACAGGGGATGCGGCATAAACCGCAACCGCCGAAAATGACAGGACAAGCACCGCCAGCAAAAGAGACAGATTTTTCATGCAACACCCCGCAGGTCAAAAACAGAAATCTAGAACGGAATATCATCCGCCATTTCATCAACGCGGGACGCTGGCGCTGAGCCACCGCCATATGACCCACCACCGTAAGAACCAGAAGAACCGGAAGACGCGTTATCGGAATATCCACCCGATGAACTGTCATTTGACGCCGCACCGCCGCGGCCATCCAGCATAGTCAACTCACCACGATAAGGGCGCAATACGATTTCGGTTGTATATTGATCGCGTCCGTCTTTATCCGCCCATTTACGGGTTTCGATCTGGCCTTCGATATATACTTTCGATCCTTTTTTAAGGTAATTTTTGGCAACCTTGACCAGATTGGGATTGAAAATGACAATTTTGTGCCACTGGGTGCGATCTTTACGCTCGCCCGATGCCTTATCTGTCCAGCTTTCGGAGGTTGCAATCGACAGGTTACACACCTCATCGCCCGATGTCATGCTGCGCACATCGGGGTCAGCCCCCAGATTGCCGATAATCATCACTTTATTTAAACTTCCAGCCATAGGCGACCTCTTTTCACTCTGCTAAATTTTGGATAAAGGGAACTATAAGTAAACGTGAAAAATTGTCCAGTTTTGAATCTTGAAAACCCCGACATATTCGCAGGATATTTTACGATTTTAAGTCCTTTGAGGGGTTCATCCCCCCGATTCTGCTCATAGTCAATTAGACCAACGACGAACTATAATCATGCACTTTGCGGAAAACGGCAATATTTGCTGCTTTCAGGGGGGTGGAATCGGGTTTTTCGCGGCCCGTTTCGAAATCCCAATAGAGGCGTTTATTAACCTCGATCTGTAGGGCGTTGATCGTGTCACCTGCTCTGGACGGAGCCACTTGACCGGCACTAAAAATTCCCATACCGCCGCGCCCGTAATGGGAGGTAATGAAGCCGCCTTTAAAAGGCCTGTTCACTTCGACATCGTCCAAACCCTGTGCGATATAGGCCTGCCGCACGACCTCCAGAAATTCGGCAGAACAGCTTTGCCCGCGACAATCACTTAAAATAATATCGGCACGCCGCGGGCGGTCGCCGTTTTCATCCGCGGGCCCTGTCGGATGGCAGGAATGCATATCCAGTAAGGCATATCCCCCGAATTTATTGAAATTTTCCCGAAGGATTTCCTGCAATTGCGCGTGATAGGCCTTATAATATTTCAATCGTCCGGCAATATCTTCTTCGGTCGGGTAATTGTCAGGCTCATAGATATCAAAACCCTCAGGTTTAGCCTTGACGGGGACGAGGCCTGCCCCCAGAGACGTATATTTATCAGGCATAAAATAATTGATATATTGCCCTGTCCATTGGCGAATCTGGGTTTTATCCAGACTGGTCACCGCGCGATTGGGATCAATATAGCTCCTCGGGAACAACGCCTGTAACGCGGTGATGCCATATTGCCCCAGACAGGACAACTGGGCCATTTCGTCCATCAGCGAATCTTCCAGCACACGCAATTGCTCGAACGAACATGTGATCTTTTCCACATCGAACATCGCATAATCCTGACCGCTATGCGGACAATTCACCACCAACATGCCGGAATGGTCGGCATTGCCCGGAGGATGAGTTTTAAAAATATCATTTGCCATTTCGCTACACATTTAAACTATCGCGCATATAAACTATAATATCTCCGTTAACGACACCTGTCCACTGCCGCGGCGGGCGGGTTGTTGCTGGGATTCATGGGGGGCCCAGCCGATGACGAAGATCATTTCGTAACTGGCGGTGACGCGCCCATCGGATTCTGCATATGTGTCCTGATAAAATTTGGCCGCCTTGAAAAACAGACGGGATGATGAAAATGATGTGTGGCAATCCTGTAGCGCATTCGATTCCCCCATGCCGCGAATATCGGCAATGACATGGAACATATCGCGGTAGGAAATGGTCAGGATTTCGGAATCAACCACCGGCAAGGCAAACCCTGCGCGTTGCATCAGGCCCGCCATTTGTTGTTTATCGACGAACGGATAGACGCGGGGACTTGCCCCCCCTGTGGCCTCGATCTCACCCTGCATCAAGGCCGCGCGCAATTCATGCAGCGTCTCGCCCCCCGCAAAGGCCGCCAACAAGACACCATCGGGTTTTAACGCGCGGCGCATCTGGATCAATAATCCCGGCAGATCATTGGCGCAATGCATTTCACCCATCGACAGGATGCAGTCATATTTTCCGGCCTGCGCGGCAAGCGTCTCCGGCGTTGTGGTTCTGGATATATCGGCCTGCGGAAATTTTTCTTTGAAATACTCCGCCGTATGCTCGCCGCTCAGCAAGACTGACCGGAAATCACGGGTAATTTCGGACAGGCGTTCGGTCATATCGCGCGCAACCCATTGATAGAGAAAATCATGGGCGGGGAATTGACTTGCGGCGCGAGCCCTGAAACCGGCCTGACGCGCCATATTAAAAATCGGCGAAGAAGATTGCATCATGAAAGCAATTATACAGGAACACGCGGCGCGCGCAAATCCTGAGCAGATGAGTGCGGTTTCACAGGCGGTTTTTCCTCTGCCCCGGACGCGGGAGAAAAGGCCGATGACGACCCGGACGATGGCTGGCTGCTGCCATAGGACATAACAGAACTTTCAAGAACTGTGGCCTTTTGCGCGACATCCGCCTCTTTGAAATCAAAACTGTGTTTCAAGGACAAATCGCTGTCCAGCAAATGCTGGCAGGCAATCGCCGCGACCTTGAGGAAGGAATCATGATTATCCCAATAACAAAGCTTCCACAAATCTTTCAACATCGTGACCTGCGTCGTGCCATGGGTAAAGCCGTCATAGAATCCGCGCATATCGGTGACCACGAACGGATAGATGCGGTGCGGGGTTACGCCGATATGGGTGAAATAACTTTCCCCCATCCGCGCCACATATTCGGGTTTGACCTTGAATTGTTCGGCGACATAAAACTTCGCGGCTTCGATGTCGGTAACATCTTTGGGCAACGGAAAACTGGGGAGGGTCAATGTCTGCCCTGTGCCGTTGTAACGCTGTGGAACAGGCATATACTGGGTCACAACACCCGCCATGACCTCGCCGTTCAGATTTTTGACCAACGCCATGACGACGGCGGTATTGATGGTTGCATTTTCAGGAACGGCAAATTCCAGATCACGGGCCGCGAGTCCCGCCATGCCGCCCCCCTGGTCACGCCCCTCATCGACAAAGACGGATTGTACCAGACGGATATTTCCGGCACTGCCGCGAACCGCTTTGAAACGGTCATCGGACAGGCTGTATTGCTTCAGGATATCATTGACCTTGATGGTTTCCTCAATCGGGATTTCCGAAAGCTGGAGCGGAGAATCAACCCATACTTCCGATTTCAGATTCATCATCTGGAACAGCCCCAAAATCTGCACCTCGAGACGGGAAGTCGGAATAAAACCGACTGAAATCGCATTCAAAACTTCCTGCGCATCGAATTCGCGGATCACCCCGCGGCTTGAGAAGCCTTCGGTATCTTTGAGCGTTTCTTTGACAGGGAATTGTTCATGATAATTTTCAACGCGGTAATAATAAGTCACAACGCGTTCGTCGATCTGGTTGGGGTCGGGATAGAATCCGCCGCCTTCCAACAATTTGGCATCAAGGGACGGGCGGATGCCCACATGCTGCATCGAAAATTTTTGCAATTCGCTGTTATCGGCGTCTTTCAAACGGGTCATGTCATGGGCCGATACCCCGATCGCCTCGATCATATGACCCGACCATTTGCGCCCGTCGAGATTCGATCCGGAACGCGGCACGCTATTGACCAACCCGCGCGGGACATCTTCGTGCAGATAGATTTTCAATTTGTTTTCAGGGGTGATGCGGAACGGCAAAACTTCCGAAATCTCCATATCGCGGCAAATAATATCGGTGATCGCGCCGGATTTTTCATCACGCACGCTGCGAATATAAACCGACCCTGTGCGCGCCCGCGACGTGCGGCGTTCCATCACCAGTTGGCTGGTATTCTCTGCAACCTTGCGGGCGACAAAAATATAATTGGTGGGCGGCGGGCCGAGTTTCGTCCCGTCTTCCTTATAAAGTCGCATCGCACCCGTATAACGCGTCTTGATAAATCCTTCGTCCCAGTGGGGCGCGCTATAGGCAACGCGCGCACCCAGACCGCGCAGATGCTTCCTGAATTCCTGCTCGGTATAAAACGCATATTCCTTGGATAATTCCTCGCGCATTTTCTCGCGGTTGTCTTTGCGCAGGATAAATTCATAGGCCCATTTGGCCGGAATGCGGAATAATCGGGTACGGGGATAATTGGGCGGGAGTTCTTCCAGAAAGAATCCGGAATCGCTCAGCGTTTCATTGCCGCCCTTGGCGCGGGCATGGTCGGCGAACCAGATCAATAATTCTGCTTCGGATAATGTTTCAAACGTTTCGCCGGACGGAGTCTTATCGGTAAATTCCAGTTGCACATATTCGCCGGGAGTCGGGTTGACATAGTCGCGAATAATCAATGATCCTCTGTCTTTCAAGCCCTTATATTGTTTTTCCAAGGCCGACTGGATCAAACGATCATTATAAAAAGATGCGGAATAAATCTCGTGCAGGAAGAATGAATTGATGATGAGATCATACGAATTTTCTTTCAGATCGACGTAAATATTCCCGACTTCGAATTTCAGATTGGAGCGTTTATATTTGGTAGCGGCCTCACGGATAAACGCAGGGTTTACATCCAGACCGGTATATTCAAAACTGGGATTCAAAACCGCCATGACATAGGTCATCGCACCGGTATTGCACCCTGCATCCAGCACCTTGGCACCGGGATTGAGCAAGGCATGGGACATGGTGAACCATGCTTTTTTGACGATATGCGGCGGAATATCTCTTAAAAGTTCGACACGGTCACTGGTAAAAAAGCGCTCCATGGTGCGGCTATAAGTCCCCTCGCCGGCGTTTTTCTTGGGCTGAGGGGATGAAGGCGCGCCAGAGTGAGGCCCATCCTCAAGGCCGATTGCCTTGCGATGCCCCTGGCTGAGAGTGTCTTTCTTAAGCCGTACGGTCAATATGTGCGCCCCAATGATGCCGTTATTCCATAAATTTTACGTTATGGGTGACACTATATACAATTTCGATCAAAAAATGCAACAAAAATAGAGGGTTAGCAACATTGTGTCAAAATTGTGGAGCCCCGAAATCCGCATTTTAGCCAACCCCTTGAATCAAAAGGCGAATTATAAAAAATATCTTTCCCTCTCCCCAAGGGAAAACAGCTAATCTATAAATCTCGCCCTTCCAAACAGCTCCAAACCTTTCTCCCTCTTCCAAATTGGTTCAGCGGGAACACACAACAGAGAAACTTCTTTTCCCGACAAAAAGTCTTTTGTCGCAACTCCGCTCAATGTCGAAACATCTATCACGAGGATTTTGTCAGGAGGCTCTGCCAAATTCCGTCCATCTTCGTCGGTGAGGATTAACAGCTCGTTCAGGATAAAGATTGTATAAACGGCCCCTTTGATATCTTTAAATTTTGCGTGATAGCAATTAAAGCCGGATTTTTGAACCGTTTCATATCCCACAACATGTCCCGATAACATAGTGTCGGGCTGAAGCCTCCCGATTATTTCATCCATGGTCGAACAGGCTCCTAGCTGAACGGCGAGGGAAAGTGAGCGATTCTCAACCCCTCGCCCACTGATATCGCTGGCTCGTATCGCGCCCCCGATAAAGAAAGCTATGCCACTCTTTGAAAGACGAGACAAAGACCTGAGAAATATCTCTATATCATCAGGAGACATTCGGGAATCGAGGGCGACAATATCCCTTTTATCTGTTGCCGCGACCAAAGGGGCCATCGAATAAGGAATGCCCGCTGCATGAATACTATTAATATCCACAAAGGGAACTGCCCTTCCCCCTGCAACATCAAAATCGGCAAGAGGAACATTAAGGCCAATCGCCGTATCAATCAGAATAGACTCTTGCCCAATTTCCGCAGCATAGACGCCGGATATCTTTTGACCGGTCATTTTTTCCCATGTTTGCAACATCCGAGGGAGAATATCTTTCTTCTCCATTTCCTTGGCATCAGCCAACCCGACTTCGCTGGCGGTTACAAGAATTGCATCCGGATCAAACGCCTCCAAAGAACGAAGCGCAATCGAAATATTGTGATGTTTTTCCAGTGATACAAGCTGTTCTTTAAGGCTTAATCCTCCTCCCGTAGTGAGCAAAGATGCGCCTTTTACCAGTTTGATAAGCTCTTGTTTATTCAGTTGCATGATATTCTTTCCTTAAAATGGCACATTATTTAACATCGGAACGTTTACCGAAATTCTGTATGGGTTATTGCAGCTATCGGCGTAAACGCTTCTGGCCCGCTCGATCATTTGCCGGTCGAAGATTGTTTGACAGGAGTTGAATATCAAATCGGCGACTCCTTCAAAATTACTTCTTTCCGAAAGGAAAACGGCATCAGCCTTTCCCTCTGCATCAGGGAAGACAAGGGGGGTAAAAGGATAAAATCCAATCATCGCGCTTCTCTCGTTCGGTTTTGGTAATATTCCGCTTTCAATCAGTTTTTTGACTTCAAGAAATATACGCATTTCCGTCTGGTCTTCGACCGCAATCAGATGACGAGCACAATTTCTATCTCCTAACAGATCATAATATAACCGGACATAGCTTGCATAGCCGAGATCAGAAAAACGGTTGGGCGGCATTTTCTCAAGATATGTTTTCCACCATACGTCCTGAGTCGACAGGAATTCTGCGAATGTCTCAAGCGTCATTTGCGGATCACAAATCACATCCCGATACCGATAAAGGGGATCGACGGGAATCACTTCTCCCTGACATAGGAATTTTTCATACGCGATCAATTTTTCCGCGCGTAGCTCTATCTGGTCAACCCATATCTGTAACAGGTCAGGAGCCATTAAATTCTCTGCGATCATATCCTTGGCATAGAAAATATAGGGGGCCACAGGAACATTGAAATAAACCCTGTCTGCATTGATCTGATTTAACAGATTGTTCCTTGACAATCCTCCCATTACTTCATAGCTATGGAGCTTATCAGAAAACTCAAGGGCAGAAATACAGCCATCTTCCTTTGCATTTGCCTGCTGCAACAAATAAGGATCAGTAGGATTTATGATTTTCCCTGTCGTGCTTATTCCTGTGACCGATTGTCTTCCAAACAGACATGTTCCTGTCACATAAACCCGCTTTATCGCTGTTTTTATGTCAGGCATATCATTCTTGCCGAACGAAAACTCCTTGACGTGAACAAATGAATTGGCCACGGGAAGAAATGCTAGCCTCATCGCATCAGCCTTTCCCCACTCAATGGCTAGATTTGGGGCCAGATTTGGGACAGAAACTTCGGGAACCAAACCGGCCTTGGCAAGTTGGCTAAAGAGTCTACTGATTTTTCTGAACCCTTTTGTTTCTTCCGTGGTGATAGCAATCGGCCTATCATAATAAGATAAAGGCTTGCCGGCAGGCGTGGTTAAGGGCTGCAAATAGAATGGCGAGGACAGGTTTACAATTTTATCTTTGACAAGATCATTGATAAACAAGCTGCTTCCCGCAGCGAGGTTTGAAAAATTATTTTCTGAAAGTGACATATTCTTCTCCTGGATGAAAAAATCACAGAGACAGAAGTCACATCAGTATAAGGAAACTTATTTTGAAGGTTTGTCAGTCTCTGGGACGGGACTGACAAACTGGCTAAGTGGCCGTATCAACCCATCATATGCGCGAAATGCAGATGATGAGCATGGCGTCGGGACAGAGAAACTGACCCGATGAAAGAAAATGTCGTAATTGAAACGGCGCTTTTCATTTCTACCTCTTAAGATGACGATTGGAAAAGGCTAACATATAAGGCACCTATCTTGTCAAGAAAAAATAGAACCGACACTGAGAGAGATCAAAATAGATCTAATCTTTCAGCTTGCTCGTCACGTTGGCGATGCGTTTGCCGTAGTTGTGGGCGGTGTCGAGGTCGCCTTGGGGGATTTCGTCGACGCTGGCATCTGACGGGGATTGTACCAATAACCCGACTGAACCGCCGAGATTATTCAAGTCGGTGCGGGCGGCGGCTTTGGTATTGCTGGGTAACATGCCGAGGCTGACCCAGATACCGCCATGCTGGG
>DMIT01000142.1 GCA_003452275.1 Rhodospirillaceae bacterium
GACTCATTTATAGGGGGTGGCTCAGTTACAATTTTTCGCTTTATCTGTCCAATAGCTTTTGGTGATGGATAATCAAAGCAGGGTTAAAAATACCCCGCAAAAGTTTTTCACTTATGCGGGGTATTTTTAAATGAGATGCAAAAATCAGTTATTCAGGCTGGGTGTTTCCGTGGCCTGCGCTACCGCCGCCTGCGGGGCGACGGCCTTGTCCGCTGAAGGAGCGGCGACCACCGCTATGTTGTCTCGGGCGGCTTTGGCTTTGCCCTTGGTTGCTGGATGGTTGTTGGCCATCGTCGGCTTCGTCGGATGGTTCCTGACGTCCATCAGTGATGAAATCGGGCAGTTCATTGCCGATTTCGGCGTTGCGGGGACGGGATGCGCGGTGCGGAGGAACGGCAATAGGACGTTGCGTCATTTCATCGCGTTCGGAGGAGGCCATCTCGATTTCCAGACGTGCCGCTACTTTGCGCAATTCATGGACAGCTTCTTGCAGGCGTTCGCGCGCCTCGGCGTTCTTTTTGGAAGCACCCCAAATCTCATAAGCCTTGATGCAGGCTTCGGCAGAATCTTTTAAACGTTGCTGGGTTTCTTCCATGATAAACTTCCTTGTTAAAATTTGTCGCACACCCTAGCCCGTTAGCGGGCGAAGGTCAAGAAATCGCTTTGTCTGCTGCCCGATTATTGGGCTGTCCAGGCTCCGTCTATGGAAAGTGTCGTTCCGGTGACGTTTCTGGCCCCGTCCGAGCAAAGGTAGGATACCATGGCCCCGATCTCTTCGGCGGTCGCAAAACGCGCATTGGGTTGTTTTTCCAGCAATAATTCATCGGAGGCCTGTTGAACCGGAATACCTTCTTTGGCCGCGCGGTCATCGATTTGTTTCTGCACCAGCGGGGTCAGTACCCATCCCGGGCAGATGGCGTTACAGGTAATATTGGCGCGTGCATTCTCCAGCGCCGTGACTTTGGTCAATCCGACAACGCCGTGTTTGGCGGCAACATATGCGCCTTTGCCGGTGGAGGCCACCAGACCATGGGCCGAGGCAATATTGATGATGCGTCCATAGCCGCGTTTTTTCATGCCGGGCAGAGCGGCGCGAATGCCGTGGAACACACCTGTCAAATTGATGCTGATAATCTGGTTCCATTTATCCAGCGGGAATTCGTCAATCGGCGATACGAACTGGATACCTGCGTTATTGACGATAACGTCCACAGCGCCCAGCTTGCTTTCGGCGTCTGCAACCATCGCCGCAACGCTGTTATAGTCGGTGACGTCTGCGGCGGCAAAAATGGATTTGACGCCGAATTTCGATTCTATTTCCTGACGTGTCTTCTCGATTTCTGCGGCATCGCCAAACCCGTTCAGAACAATGTGATAGCCTTCGGCAGCCAGAACATGGGCAATGCCTAACCCGATACCGCTGGTGGAACCTGTAATCAGAGCAACTTTATTTTTAAGAGCCATGGTTAGTCTTCTTTCTTTTTGAATAAATTGGAAATTGCGTTTTTGTGAGCTTCTTTTTTCGCGATGTCGTCCTCAACGCGGGTTATTTCGGTCTTTAGATCGGCGATATAATTCTGAAGGTCGTCAACGGACAGTTTGTCCAGACTGCGTGGTTTCAATCGTTTGGTTTTCGGGTCTAAATCATCATCAAACATGGGTGTTTTCCTCGGCAAATGAGAATAGGGCGGTTTATGGCAGAAGGCAATATTTGACTTTTAAACGCAAATGTCCTCATAGTATCCCCGCCAGTCGGTCGGAGAACCGCGCTTATTTAAAGTAAGTGAGGAAAGTCCGGACTTCACGGAAGCATGGTGCCGGTTAATGGCCGGGCGGGGTAACCTGACGGAAAGTGCAACAGAAAACAAACCGCCCATTTTCGAATGGGTAAGGGTGAAACGGTGCGGTAAGAGCGCACCACTCGTCCAGTAATGGACAGGTACGGCAAACCCCACCAGAAGCAAGACCAAATAGGGGCTGCGCATAACGCGTTTCCGAGTTGTGGCCCGGGTAGGTTGCTAGAGATATGCAGTAATGTATATCGGAGAGGAATGGTTCTCGTCCCGCAAGGGATACAGAATCCGGCTTATAGACCGACTGGCATTTTTTAGTGTTTGGAAATTAATTCTTGCAATAAGTTCGGTGAGTGGATTGTAAACTCAACCTGATTATAGGTTGGTTTATGAAAGAATCCCTCAAGAGAAGATTCGTCCCATTTTGCATTATTATTTATGTCCATCATAACATCATCGTGGGACAGTCTTGCTGTGTAGGTTGTGATGCCGATGGCCTGCAGGGCGCGGTCAAGTGCTGTGGCTTGAAGGGTTGTATCGCCCCCTGGAGGTGTTGTGAGAATCAGATCGCCCGATGCTGTCTTTGTGTGTGGAGCCGCGCGTATGACGCCTTTTGCGGCTTCAAAGACTTCTCTCATGAGTGGCAGACCTCTGAAAGATTGTTCCAGCTCGATAAAATTCAGTGCAAGATCGTGATGCTCTTTACTGTCCATAATCCATCCTTTCATGACTGATTTCCTGATGATTAATCATACATGTTGATGATTATATTAAAAACAATATGAAAAATTGAAATGATATTTTATCCACAGACTTATCCCTAGGTTTTTACCCTAGAAGCACTTGTTTTGCTTGATTTCCCATTGTTTCCCATGGTATCCCATTAATATAAGGTTAATTCCCATCACTTACCATTTTGCGCGCGCTTCCATAAAAATGCCTTTATTTCTGTCAACATATTCCAACAAGGTCGATAAAAAGGGTCGGATTTCCGTTCCTGCGCCGTTTCGTGCCACGTTGGTCGGGCAGGCTTTTCAAGGGGTGGTGTTATTCAAGGCGACGGGGCATTCCTGCCTTGAGGGGTTTGATTTCGGCACGATGGAAGAATTGTCGGCGCGTCTGGATCATTTCGATTTGTTTTCAAATCAGCAGGATGATCTGGCCACCGCTATTTTCGGCGAAGCTGTCCAATGTCCGTTCGACGGGGAGGGACGTATTGGTGTCCCGCAAGCATTACTGGATTTTGCGGCTATTGATGAAGGGGCAACGTTTGTTGGGCTTGGTCGTAAATTCCAAATCTGGGATACGGCTGCGTTCGAGGCGCGTCGCGCGTCGGCCCGTGAAAATGTGATCCGCGAGGGATTGACGTTGCCGCGTCTGGATAAGGGGAGTGCTGTCTAATGGCTGATGCTCCCCATATTCCGGTAATGTTGAATGAAGTGCTTGCGGCGTTGAAACCGGCGGCAGATGAGGTTTATGTTGATGGCACTCTCGGGGCTGGCGGGTATACGCGCGCTATTCTGGATGCTGATAAAAATTGCAAAGTCATCGCTATTGATCGCGACCAAACCGCGCATGATATGGCGGCCAGATGGGGGAATGATTATGCCGGACGTTTAACTCTTGTTAAAAATAGTTTTGGCAATCTGGAGGATGCATTATCCGCGCTTACTGTCGAAAGTGTTGACGGGATCGTACTGGATCTGGGTGTATCGTCCATGCAGTTTGACGAGGGGGAGCGCGGATTTTCATTCCGTTTTGACGCGCCGCTGGATATGCGGATGGATCGGAACGCAGGCGAAACCGCGGCGGATATCGTCAATCATATGGGCGAAGAGCCATTGGCCAATTTGATCTATCTTTACGGCGAGGAACGGAAATCCCGTCATATTGCCTCGGCGATTGTCAAGGCGCGCGCGATTGCAAAAATTACAACGACCAAACAATTGGCGGATATTGTCCGCTCGGTTGTGCACGTGTCGCCACGCGATAAGATTGATCCGTCTACCCGCACCTTTCAGGCATTGAGAATTGCCGTGAATGATGAATTGGGTGAATTGGAATCGGTTTTGGCTGCGGCAGAGCGCGTCCTGAAAACAGGCGGGCGTCTGGTGGTTGTCACTTTCCATTCTCTGGAAGACCGTATCGTTAAAAATTTCCTCACTGAAAAAGCGCGTCCTGCGCCATCTCCATCCCGTCATGTGCCTATGGCGCTTGATGCCCCTCAAAACAGGTTGAGCTTTTCGCTCATCACAAAAAAACCTGTCCTTCCAACTGAAACCGAAATGAAAATAAATCCACGTTCACGTTCTGCCAAATTACGCGGTGCAATCCGATTGGGGGATGTATGAGCCGGTTTAAAATCAAATTATCGACCATTACGACTTTTATTCTGGCGACGGCCTTGGGGGCCGCATTATTCTGGGTGTCCCAGCAGGTTCAAATGCTGGAGCGCGAACAGCGCGGCATTCAAGAGCAGATTTCCAGCGAACAGGAAGGGATGCGCGTCCTGAACGCCGAGTGGGATTATTTGAATCGCCCTGACCGGATTGAGGCATTGGCCGCGAAATATCTGAATGACATGCAGCCGGTTATTCCTGATAACCTGCTGCGCAACGCAAATGCAATTCCTGAACCGCAAATGATGCAGGGTGAGGATGAAATGCCGGTGATGGTTTCCACGGGCGATGATAAGGCAGCAGAGAAAACAAAAGGGGCCCCCCTTAATGCCGCACCGGATTCCCGTCCTATTCATGATAAAGAAGATTCTAAATCAACCGATTTTGACGGGGTGTTGAAAAGTACGGCAGGGGATGACGAATGAGCCGTAAATCCCCGTTCTCGCGTTTGTCATTTCGGATCATGGGTGAGAAATCAGACCATTTGAATCTGGCGCGCGGTCGTCTGGTGTTGATTACTGCATTTTTTATGCTGTGCTATCTGGTCGTTGGTGCGCGTCTGATTGATGCCACGATTATTCAGGGATATTTAAGCCAGCAACCCGATGCTATCGGCGCTGACGAGGGGAAAAAACAGGATATTGTCGCCGAGGATAAATCCAAATTTCGGGCGGATATTATTGACCGGAATGGTGTGCTGCTTGCAACGTCTTTGAAAACAGCGTCTTTATTTGCTGATTCCAAAAAAATTCTGAGCCCTGTTGAATCCGCCAAGGGACTGGTCAAAATTTTTC
>DMIT01000118.1 GCA_003452275.1 Rhodospirillaceae bacterium
TTTTCCATAGTTTATAGGCGGCGATTCCGAGAATACCTGAACCAGCCCCCATATCAAGAATTGATTTCGGTTTCAGGCCTGTGCCATGAAGGTACAAAAGAGCCTCCAGACAGCCGCGTGTTGTTCCATGTTCGCCGGAACCAAAGGCAGTTGCGGCGTCAATTTGCAGGGGGATTTTCCCTTTGGGTATTTTGCCGTCATAATGACTGCCGAAAATAAAGAAATCCTGAACCTCGAATGGCGGGAATTGCAGATAGGATTGTTCCAGCCAATTGGTTTCGGGAATATCCGCCACCACAAAGTCCGTTTCTTTAAAAGCGTCGCCGCTATGTTTGGTCAGAAGTTTGGCCAGTTGTTTCACAGGGGCAGGGGATGTGAATACCCATTGTATATCCCATCCCTGTTTGGTTTTGACCCATGAAACGGAAACGGCCTCCTCCTCAAGGGATGAAGCCGCTTTGCCAATGATATTTTCGTCATAGGATGAAGGAAGAGACAGGCTGACACTCGAAAGTCCTGTTGATTGTACACCAGAATTTTCGGTGGTTACGGCCTGTTTTTTCATACCTATTTGTCCTCTTCTTCCAGATCAACGTCGAGATCTTCGTCATCGTCGTCATCCAGATCGTCAAGGTCGGCATCCAGATCATCATCCAGATCGCCATCGATATCATCACTGTCCAGTTTATCGTCATCGTCGTCGCCGTCAATTTCTTCGACTTCTTCCAGACTGACTGTATCTGCCTCGGCGACTTCGTCCTCTGCGAGATCTTCTTCATCGGACTCTTTTGCTTCCGATACTTGATCGTCGTCTGTCGTGTCATCCGATACCAATCGTCCGCGGCGATTTTTGATTTTCACTTCCCCGGTAAATTCGGTGTCGCATTGCGGGCAAACAATCGGGCGTTTGTTCAGATCGAAAAAACGTGTCCCGCAATTGGTACAAATGCGCTTTAATCCGCGCGGGTCGCTCACAGTCGCTTCTTTAGCCAAGCTATCCTCCATCAGGAATGAATATTAAAAACCTATCGGCCTGATTGCCTGATTTTTAAGGCTCTGTCAAAGGTTAATTGCGCCATTATGGAAGAGGGGGAACATTCTATGTGCAGGGCAGCAATTATAATCCATGCCCCTATCAAGATTCGTTAACTTTCTGTATGATAGACTGGATATTCAAACGACCCCGTTTCAGGAGAATCTTATGCAAACTTCCGTAGTTATTTGTGGCTATAAACGCTCCCCCTTTACCTTTGCCAATAAAGGCGCGTTGGCCAAAACCCGTCCGGATGATATGGCGGCGGAGGTAATTAAGGCACTGATCGCTGAAACCGGCGTCAATGTCAATGATATCGAAGATATTCTGATGGGATGTGCCTTTCCGGAGGCGGAACAGGGTTTCAACCTTGCCAAAATTGTCGCGCAGTTGATCGGACTTCCGGCCAGTGTCGCGGGAACAACTGTTAACCGTTTCTGCGGCTCCTCCATGACCACCATTCAAATGGTGGCGGGTTATGCCCAAATGGGAGCGGGCGAAGTGTTCATTTGCGCTGGCGTTGAATCCATGACCCGTATTCCGATGGGCGGTTTCAATCCGATGCCGAATCCGGCATTGGGAAAAACATATCCGCAGGCCTATATGGGGATGGGTGAAACAGCCGAAAATCTGGCTAAAAAATATTCTATCTCTCGCGAGGAACAAGAAAAATTTGCGCTTGCCTCCCAACAGAAAGCATCTGCGGCTGCCAGCAATGGAAAATTCACTTCTGAAATCGTTCCCGTCAATGGTGTGACCGAAGACGGATGTATTCGTCCTGACACAACTCTTGACACTTTGGCCGGCCTGAAACTGGCTTTTGATGAAAAGGGAACAGTGACTGCTGGGACAGCATCCCCATTAACCGATGGGGCATCCGCAGTCCTGATTGCAACCGAAGATTACGCCAAAAAACATAAACTCCCGATTTTGGCGCGCATTGTGTCCGTCGGTGTTGCTGGATGTGCCGCTGAAATCATGGGGATCGGCCCTGTACCCGCCACACAAAAAGCATTATCCCGCGCCGGCCTTAAAATCTCCGACATGGATATCGTCGAATTGAACGAAGCCTTCGCCGCACAGTCCTTGTCCGTTTTAAAAGAGTTGGGACTTGACGTGAATAAAGTGAATCTAGATGGCGGCGCCATCGCACTCGGCCACCCGCTCGGCGCATCCGGTGCCCGCATCACCGGCAAACTCGCAACCCTCATGCAACGCGAAAACAAGAAATACGGTCTTGCGACAATGTGTATCGGTGGCGGTCAGGGGACAGCGATTATTCTTGAAAAGGTTTAGGATGTGTAATTGTAAAGAATTACCTGAATGGGTGGCTGGGGATGATGGGACAGAACCATTTAAAAGTATGTCTTATATTTTATCTGTCCCTGATCAATATGCCATCATTGTCAGCTGTTCTGATTGCAAACAAAATTGGTGGGTTAATGGCAGTGATAAATATTCCGAAGGTATCTGCGTTAAAATTGAGCCATTTGATGATATTAAAGATGTTAATATTGAAAAATTTAAGTATGCAAAACTGATAGGTAAATATGGTGGACTTACTGATAAGAAATGCATGTATCAAGGATGCCAAAATATGGGCATGAAAGACATTGTTTTTTGCCCAAAATGTGCCACCGAAAAAAACCATATCACCTAAGTAATGTATGTAAAATATAAGGAAAGCAAAAAATGACCATCAATAAAGTTGCTGTTATCGGATCTGGGGTTATGGGGTCGGGCATTGCTGCGCAGGTGGCGAATGCGGGGGTTCCGGTTATTCTTCTCGACATTAAATTGCCGGATAAAGACCTTGCCAAATTAGCAGTTGAAAAGCTTCTCAAAACTGATCCGGCTCCATTTATGCATCCCAAAAATGCGAAGCTGATTACAACCGGTAATCTGGAGGATGATCTTGATCTTTTAAAAGATGTGGACTGGATTATCGAAGTTGTATTGGAAGATTTGAAAGTCAAACATGCGACCTATGAGAAATTAAACTCTGTTCGTAAAAAAGGGTCAATCATTTCATCGAATACCTCGACCATTCCGTCGCACAATCTGGCGGAACCGTTCGGTGATGATTTTGCCAAGGATTTCTTGATTACGCACTTCTTTAATCCTCCGCGCTATATGAAGTTGCTGGAACTGGTGACGTCTTCCAAAACGCGCGCCGACCTTGTCAAGGAAGTCGCAGAATTTTGTGATGTCAAACTCGGGAAAGGCGTTGTGAAATGCCATGATACCCCCGGCTTTATTGCCAACCGTCTGGGCGTCTTCTGGATGCAGGCCGGTGTGAATGCGGCCGTTGAACAGGGTGTGTCCGTTGAAATTGCCGATGCCGTTATGTCGAAGCCGGTTGGGATTCCGAAGACGGGTATCTTCGGATTGATTGATCTGGTCGGTGTTGATTTGATGCCGAAACTGGCGACCTCCATGCTTTCAACGCTTCCTGAAAAAGATGAATATCGCGCTATTTATAAAGATTTCCCATTCGTAGGCGGCATGATTGCCGCGGGTTATACGGGGCGTAAGGGGAAGGGCGGTTTTTATCGACTGGATGCCAATAAAAAGAAACAGGCACTTAAACTCGATGCCAATAATTTCTCCGAAGAGCATTATAAACTGGCCGATAAAGTGTCTGGTCTTGCCTCTGTGGATGCAGGGAAGCAAGGTCTGCGTGCCGTGATAACTGCCGATGATGCTGGCGGAAAATATGCTTATGATGTTTTGATGCGTACTTTGGCCTATGCAGCGTCACTCGTTCCAGAAATTGCAGATACGATTGCCGATGTGGATGAAGCCATGCGCCTTGGCTATAACTGGAAACGCGGCCCGTTTGA
>DMIT01000083.1 GCA_003452275.1 Rhodospirillaceae bacterium
GCTTTTAATGAATTGTTTGATGACCAAGGCACGATGGATCAACGTCTCAATATGGTGGCCAATGATTTTTCTGAAAATCCTGCGGTGATGCAGATTATTGACTTTGCACGGTTAAAGACAAGATTTCCATTATGCTCCCCCCAACGGAAGTAAAACCGAAAATAGGCATCATTGCGGGGCAGGGATCAATACCTGAATCTTTGGTAGCGCGTTGGGAATCGCAAGGGATGCTGCCGGTTATTGTTGGTTTGAAAGGCATTACCTCTCCGTCTCTTTTTACAAATCGTATCGCTGCCGAGTTTTCTATCGGGCAGGCGGGGCATATCCTTCATTTTCTGCAATCGCATGGTGTACGCCAACTGGTGATGATCGGCGCATTAAAGCGTCCCAATTTGTGGACGATCATTCCTGATGGCGCGGGGTTTAAAATTCTTGCCAGATTATTGTGGCATCATGGACGCGCAAAACTGGGTGATGATGGGTTGCTACGTTTTGTTCGTCGTGAAATCGAACGATACGGCATAGATATCATCGGGGCGCATGAATTTATGCCTGAATTATTATGCCCTACCGGCGTGCTGACCATAACGGCTCCGGATGATGCGGATTTACAAGTCATTGCCAAGGGATTTGCTGCAGCCAAACAACACGGGGCAGATGATAAAGGGCAGTCTATTGTCATCAATGAAGCGGGGATATGCGGCGTAGAAAGCAGCAAGGGCACTAATGCCTTAATTGCGTCCTGCGCGGGGCAGTCTGGGGCTATATTGGTCAAGGCTGCAAAGCCCCAGCAAGATATGGCTCTCGATATGCCGACCATCGGCCTGACCACTGTTGAAAATATCATTCAGGCAGGGTTCAAAGGTATGGCGGTGGAAGCCGGTAAAACCATGATTGTGGATCGGGATAGCGTTGTGCGTTTGTGTGATGAACATAAGTTATTTTTAATAGGAATTGAGGGATAACATGACATTTAAGGTTTTTATGATTGCGGGCGAAGCCTCCGGCGATAAATTGGGTGAAAGCCTGATCCTGTCTTTGAAACAGCAATATCCCGATATTGAAATTCGTGGCATTGGGGGCGCGGGAATGATGGCTGCAGGCATGGGTGAGAGTTTATTTCCGATGGATCATTTATCGGTCATGGGGCTTGCCGAGATATTGCCGCGTATTCCGAAATTTATCAATCTGATTGCAAAGGCTGTTCAGGCTATTCGTGTTTTTGACCCTGACGTTGTGGTGACGATTGATGCGCCGGATTTCAGTTTTCGGGTACAAAAGAAAATCAAGGCTCTTCATTTGCGGGCCAAACAATTCCACTATGTGGCCCCGACCGTGTGGGCGTGGCGCGCAGGACGCGCGGCAAAGGTCAAACAATTTCTGGATGGCATGATCTGCCTTTTCCCGTTCGAGCCGATTTATTTCGAGCGTGAAGGATTAAAATCTATCGCTGTAGGGCATCCCATGGTGTCGTCAGGTTTGATGGAAGGCGATGGTGAGAGATTTAGACAAGCGCACCATATTGCCGCAGAGCGAAAGATTTTAGGGATTTTTTGCGGCAGCCGGACGTCGGAAATTCGCGGTTTGGCTCCTTTATTGATCGATGTTGCAAAGCAAGTTAAACAAACTCATCCCGATTTATTATGTGTCGTGCCGACCTTACCCAAATGGAAAGACGAACTGGAGCAAATGTTTCGGGATGCGGGATGCGAGGCCGTCATCACCGCAGAGGCATCAGAGAAATGGGACGCTTTTCATGCGCCGGATGTGGCGATTGCCGTATCGGGTACTGTGGCACTGGAAATCGCGCTGGCGGGCGTGCCGCACGTAATTGTCTATAAAATGCACAACTGGACATGGGAAATTATTCGCCGTGTTGTGAAAACAAAATTTGCGCATTTGGGAAATGTGTTGTTGGGGCATTTGGTTTATCCTGAGTTTTTACAGGATAAGGCCACGGCTGAAAATATTGCTCCGGCCATTGCGACATTATTGGATTCGTCCATGGAGCGCCGGATACAAACGGAATCATCACGAAAAATTCTGCATCTGTTACAAGCAAATCCCAATGAAAAAGCCGCAGACAGAGCAGCGGCTTTTATCAAATCCTATTCTGTCTCCGAATGATTAGAAATCACGGCTTAAGTTGAAATAGAAGCGTGGATCATCATTACCCTCGGCAGCGACCTCGCGCGTGAGTGGCAGGGCCACCATGAATCCTGCACGCGTGGCGGAATTGATATTGGCGCGCATACCTAAACCGGTTGAGGCAAGGCTTTGCTCTTTCTGACTGGACGTTGTGGCATCATCATTCCATACTTTGCCGATGTCATAGAAACCATAGACGCTGTAATTATCCAACCATGACACTTTATAAGGGGACGCCCAGCGGAGTTCAACTGATCCGGCAACACCATCTTCGCCAACCAGTTCGGACGGGTCATAACCGCGACCAATCGCATTCGCGCCGCCAATCCCGAATTCTTCGGCACTGAGCAGGGCAGAGGATGATAATTGTCCTTTGGTTGCCACCATCAGCGAGAAATCATTGGTCAGACGTTCCAGACGGGAGATATCGGCGGTGATTTTTGTATATTCCGGATTGCCGGCTATACGTGACAGATCGCTGTCGCCTTTTTTACTGGCTCCCAGAATGCTCAACCCGCGGGATAATTCAATGTTGGCATTGGTAATCGCCGCAGAAAATAATGTATCAACATAATCGACATGGCCACCCAGACGCAGGGATGTGATGTCATCATTCTTGAATGTATCTATATTACTTTTGGTTTCGGTTGAACGTCTATCCAGACCGAGAGAAGACGAGAGGTTCAGTTCTCTGGTTCTGATAAAAGGCTGGTTGACCTTGATGCCGTTAGAATAGGATTTACCCAGCACGTCAAAATTTTCCAGTCCGGCACCCGGATTGGTGTATGATTTTCCGATATTGGCTTCAAGAGTTGTGCCATAAGCACCCACAGGAAGGGCCGCGGAAAGTGATCCGTATAGAAGTTCCGGCTCAACACCCTGATTGGACGGGGCATAGGCCATTTGTGCTGTAATGCGTTCGTTTTGGCCGAAAATAGAATTCAGGTTAAATCCACCCAAAACTTCCCACATGCCCAGATAACGGCTGCCGAAATTGTCAACTTGTACCGAACCATCTATTTTTTTGCGCTCAACGAGAATGGTCAGGTCAGATGCGCCAACAACCGATTTAGACGGGGACAGCACGCTACGCGCGGTGACGCCCGGTAAGTCATTGATCAGCAGTAATGTTTTTTCAAGATTGGCATTTTTCAACACGCCTTTTGATTTCAATTGTGCAACATACTGATTGATAATGTCTGCATTGCTACCGAGGGCGCCCGTCCCATCCACACGAATGTCATTCAGCCGGCCTTCGACCACGCGCAGACGAACCGTTCCATCCCCGATGGTTTGAGGAGGTACAACAACCTGAGTCAGGATATAGCCATCAGCTCTGTATTTTGCAGTCAGGTTTGCCGCAATGGAGTAGACATCGGCCAGAGAAATTTTGGTGCCGATTTTCTTGTCGTAAAGATATTTTATCTCTGAGGTCGGATAAACGCTTGCGTCTTCCAGAACGACATCTTTTAAAATAAAGGTAATTTTTTGGGAACCAGCAGGCGCTTCAAAAGGTGCATTCCCTTTGACATCAATCGGTGCGGATCTTTTAAAATCAGGCAAATCCTGTTGCAGGTTTTTCTCAACACGGCCCGCGTCCGCAGAACTGGGGGTAGATGTGGCGTTGGCATGGGCAACGGGGAGGGCTATTAACGCCGAAAGTGAGAGACAGGATAAAATATTTGTAAGTTTCATGGCGGAAAATTCCTTGCGTCAATGATGGGAGGATCCCAAACGATTAGTCACGTACCTTACCGTTTAACTTCAGGCTACACAATAGCCTCAACATGAAAATAGAGAATTGCCGATCAATAGCCTTAGGTTGTGTTGTGTTTTTACAACGTTTTAAAGGGGCGGAAAGGATTTTTATATTAAAAATGCCCTGAAAGCATGGTGCTAGGGGCATTTTCTAAACTTCTAAATTGTATTTTTGTGCCTTAATTGCGTTTTTCAATTTTGACATAATCTCTTTGCGCGGCGCCAGTATAAAGCTGACGAGGGCGACCGATCCGGTTGGATGGCTCCTCCATCATTTCTTTCCATTGGGAAACCCAACCGACGGTACGCGCAACGGCAAACAGAACTGTAAACATGGAAACAGGGAAGCCCATAGCTTTCAGGATGATGCCTGAATAGAAGTCCACGTTCGGATAGAGTTTGCGGTCGATGAAATACGGGTCAGAGAGGGCAATGCGTTCCAGTTCCATCGCGATTTCCAGAGCAGGGTCTTTGACGCCCAGTTCTTTCAGAACCTTGTCACAGGTTTCTTTCATAATCTGTGCGCGCGGGTCAAAGTTTTTATAAACGCGGTGACCAAATCCCATCAGGCGGTATTTCTTATCTTTGACGCC
>DMIT01000099.1 GCA_003452275.1 Rhodospirillaceae bacterium
GTCGGGTTGAATACGCGGAAATAGGGGGCGGCATCTGCCCCGCAACCGGCGACCCATTGCCATGAAGCGGCATTATTCGCCAGACTGGCATCCACCAGCGTATCCCAGAACCAGTCTTCGCCATGCCGCCAATGATAACGGAAATCCTTGACCAGAAAGGACGCGACAATCATGCGCACGCGGTTATGCATGTAACCGGTCGCCCATAATTCCCGCATGCCGGCATCGACAATCGGGTACCCGGTTTTTCCGGTACGCCATTTCTCAATCAATCTTTCATCAACCCCCGCCCATTCGAAATGGGCATAGCGCTGGTTCAACGGTTCTTCGGGCAAGGTCGGATTGTAATAGAGCAGGGAGTGGGAAAATTCGCGCCAGCCGAGTTCGGATTGAAAGATATCCACGTCGCTTTCGGCCTGATAATGCGGGCCCGCATATTGGGAGGCCGCCCAAATGGAATGCGGAGAAATTTCACCGAATTGCAAATGTGGCGACAAGCGGGATGTATGGGGACGCGACGGAATATTCCGCCCTTCCTGATACCCCTTTAATCCTGTTTCAAAAAAGGCGTCCAGACGTTGGCGGGCGGCATCTTCGCCCACAGCCCAGTGAGACATCATGCCCTGATCCCATCGCGGAGATGCGGGCAACAATTTCAGATCATCAATGGTTGTTGCGGATGATATTTGAAGGGAGGCGAGATTGAGGCGCGCAGGCGCAGGCAACGGGTCACGCGGCGGCGGGGCGGTAAGGCATCCTTTGCGGAAATAGGGGGTGAAAACGCGATAAGGCGTCCCGTCACTTTTGCGAATGGCCCATGGTTCCCACAGCAGGGAGCCGTTTTCGCTCTGACACGGAACGGACAGATTTTCTTTGATATGCTTATCCCGCGCAATGCGCCATGGCTCGTAACATCTGTTCCAGAATATTTTGGACGCACCCGTTTCCTTGACCAGTTCCGGAATAATTTTCGTGGCATCTCCCGCAAAGACATAGAGGCGGTCGTTCAGGCTTTTGCGCAGGGAGAGCAAGGAGTGGTGCAGCCAGACACGACTGGCCCCGCCCAGTTTCCAAGGGCCGGCATTGACATCATCCAAAATATAAATAGTGATAACGGGTTGACCGGTTTCAAGCGCTGCCGTCAGGGCAGGGTTATCGGCAAGACGCAAATCTTGCCGGAACCAGACGATAACAGGATCAGCCATCTTTGTTGATGGTGGTGATGATTTCTTTTAATTTTTCCTCGGCGGATTCGTTGCCCACCTGACAGGTTCCCGCGGCATGATGTCCGCCACCGCCATATTTCAGGCATAATTCACCGACATTTGTTTTGCTGGATTTATTGAGAATGGATTTCCCAATCGCCAATACGGTATTTTGCTGATTTTTGCCCCACATCACATGGCAGGAAATATTGCATTGCTGGAACAGGGCATAAATCATGAAACGGTTGCTGGCATAGATCGTGTCTTCGTTGCGCAGGTCGAGGACGATCATATTTTTATGGACGCGGGCGCAACGTTCGATCTGCTCGCGGGATTTCGCGGCGTGGGATTGAAACAGATCAACACGTTCCTTGACATCTGGCAGGGCCAGAATGTCATCGATATTATTATTGGAACGGCAATAATCGATCAGTTGCATCATCAACTGGTAATTGGAAATGTTAAAATCGCGGAAGCGCCCAAGGCCGGTGCGGGCATCCATCAGGAAGGACAATAATTCCCACCCTTTGGGGTGCAGGATATCCTCGCGCGAGAAGGCGGCGGAATCGGCCTTATCAACCGCGATCATCATGTCATCGGAAATACGCGGAAACGCCGCTTTTCCACCAAAATATTCATAAACGACACGCGCCGCAGAAGGGGCTGCGGCATCAATCACATGGTTTTGATGCTTACCGCCTGTGCGCGTAACTTCGCTGGCATGGTGGTCAAAGGCAAGATAGACGCCCTCGACATAGGGAAGATTGGTTGTAATATCATCGGTGGTGACCTCGATCAGGCCATCCTGCATGTCTTTCGGGTGGGCAAAGGTAATATCATCGATAATTCCCAGTTCTTTTAGCAACACACCACAGACAAGGCCATCCATGTCACTTCTGGTAATCAGGCGGTAACGCTTGTTCGTTTGTGGCATCAGTTTAGCTGTTTGATTCATTATAAGGCCCCAGATTTGATGAAAAGAAAGATATCATTTTAGACTACAATCCAAATCATAATAGAGTCTTAAATTTTTGGAAAGGGGGAGGATGAGTGCAGGGCGATATGTCAATGTTCCTTCCATCCGCCCTTATTGCGTCATAAGTTGCAGTTGGGGCGTCGGAGGGCGGGCTGGATAGTATTTCAGTTTCGAAATATTTCCCGATCCGATAGATTGAGAGGTGTTAGAAGGATGGAGGCCGCCCAGAAAAAGCTGTGTTGTGCCCGATCCTGTAAAATCGTTGTTGGTACTGGTCACGGAAAGATTATTGGCAGCCATCACAGACGTTGTCCCTTCATAAGCAGAAGACGTCTTGAGTAGACTATTTGCCGTATGTGCCACACCAAGATTGGCTGCGCAACAATTTCCCCCGGACGAGTAAACTGAAGCAGAAGAGCTTCTCATCAAAAAGCCGTTCCCTGTACTGTAAGAGGCAGCTCCCGTAAGGGC
>DMIT01000039.1:0-814 GCA_003452275.1 Rhodospirillaceae bacterium
TGGACTAAACTTTGGGAGCAGGTCAGAATGTTTTAAGGTGATAAATGAAAACCGCTAAAGCCGCCAAGCCACGGACGGCATCCAGCAATAAATAATGATCTTTATGAACTGACATTTTTTAACGCAACCTATTTCCAGATTGATCGTAAATACTATCCCAGAAAAGAGTAGCATCGTCCGCTGAGAAAAGCTCTTTTGCCTTATGATAGGCATTCTGGCGCATCGCCATATATCCGCTTTGACTGCTCATCACCTGTTGCAAATGAGATAACATTTGTGTGGCAAACCGGTCACTTTCAGTATTGAAAAGTTCTGCATATTCCCGCGAGTTTCTATCATTACGTCCAATATGAACCCATTCACCGATGTCATTCGTTTCCATTGGCAACAAAAAGCCGTTTTCCTTATCAATCACAAATTCCGGCAAAGCCCCCTGCGCAGCGGCCATAACAGGAACATGATTGGCCATACTTTCAATTGCACTAAATCCAAACGTATCACTGAATGTCGGCAGTAAAGAGAAATGCGCTCTTTTTAAAAGTTCCAAAACTTTATGATTAGGTAATGAGCCATGGATTTTTATATTTTTCAATGTGCCGCATAAATTTTGATATGAATCAAAATAATTCTCGATCAACGGATCCACCCATGAGATTTGCCCCACCTGAAGAGATGAAACAATATCAATATGGAGAGGGATACCCTGTTCTTGCGCTAATTCAGCCAATTTCAAAACAGCCGTTCCACCCTTGCGCACAAAGTGATTACCGATAAATATGAAATTGATTGTATCCATATTCCCATCAAACATATC
>DMIT01000039.1:902-6749 GCA_003452275.1 Rhodospirillaceae bacterium
GATGTTTTTTCCATGCCAAAGGCACGCGGCAAATGAGATTCAAAGCCGATAATATAAGGCGTGTTACCCAAGGGAATCCGGTTAAAGGCATGAATTAAATCAAATTTCCTGAACGGAAGCGGGTTAAAGACTGTTATGCCTTCAATCTTCGCGGAGATTTTATTAAACGGCACAAACAGGCGCCGATCAATATGATGGCGTGACGTCCTCGGCCCATTAAATGTCCATGGATAGTTGACAGGCGCAAGGATATTCATAGATTTTTCTACATTCATTTTACCACCGGAATATTTAATTATAACCCCAAAACACTTCCTGAAATTACTTTGCAGGACGATCTTGAGTCATATCGGGCATTGACTGATGAGGTTTCATCTTAAATCTATGCCTTAATGCATTCGTCAACTTATCTTCGATCAATCTTTGAGAGATATAGGAAACGATAAGCGTTGGAGGAACAACAAGAATAAAAAATACCAACTGTGACCATTCTGCCGTATGCTCAACCATTCCCAGTTTCTTCATAACAAATTTTACAATTGCCATTGTTATGGTTTGCCACAAATAAAGAGAATAGCTAATCGTTCCAAGAAATTGCATCGTTTGGGTCAGCAAGAACTTCGATAAAAGGCCCCTTCCAAGAAACACTCCGGCCAACCCCAAAAACGCAAAGGCGAAGGCCAGAAATTGTAACCATACAGTATATTCAACACTCACGTAATGTATAAAAGCCGAACTCGCATTCAATCCATGCACATTAAGATATTCATTTATTTGATGCCAAATGAGGAATGATAAGAAAATGAAAATCCCAGAATAATCGAAAATACGTGATGTACATTTTTCTGGATGCACATAGCGGAAAACAATAACCCCCGCGAGGAAACACCATGAGCGCGGAAAAACCATCAGCAGAAAAATTGCCAAAGCCCCGAGAATCCATATTCTCAAATTCTTGCCCAGCACCGTGTTCGGAATGGCCAGCAAGATAAATAGAGAATAGAACATAAATTCGTAACACAGCGTCCATGAAGCCGGATGTATCATTTGCACCGGAACAGCCGGAGGAAGGCATAATAAATTTGCTATGACGACCATCACATCCAAATCTATTTTCTTATCGCTCTGGAAAAACGACAAAAAGATAATGACCGATATGCATACCCATAAAACCGGTAGAATCCTTGTCGCCCGGTTCAACATAAAACTATAAATCGTTTTGGATTTCCCGAAAGCAGACAGGATAACAATCCCGCTTATTCCAAAAAATAATTCAACGCCATGTTCGAAAGACAATAACAAGAAATGAAAAGGTTCATAAAATTGTCCTGTGAAAGTCGGCAATCCCGAATTTGCAACGTGGAAAACAAGCAAAAGAAATGCCAGCAATCCCCTAAAACCATGCAAGTATAAATTTTGACCCATATTATAACCCCAAAACTCTTATCTTGAACTGTTCCCACAATTGCCTCATCAAAGAGAGGGAAACTTTCGGGTGACCTGTAAATGTACGCAGAAACGCGAGAAGATTACGATTTTGAACGGCCGAGATCATCAATCGCCATTGCAGACGGCAATCAATGCTGATGCGATGCTGTTTTAATGCTTCGAAGGCTTGCGGCGTCAAGGTCAGATCCTGCATCAGCGCGTCATCACAATTTCGAAGCTGCAATAAATCATGTTCGGAATGGTTGGAACTCAATGACTGGAAACGGACAATCGATACATAACCTGTGGCCTTTACGACGATCATTTTAGCCCCCAAACCCAGCGCGCGTGCATACAGCTCGTAATCTTCTCCAAGACGCATATTTTCCCGATAGGTCAAATGATGCTTCTCTAAAAAGTCACGGCGCATCAAAGGCTTGATAAATCCAAGCTCTGCCCGCTCACGTTTTTTCTGCGTCACATTGGAAAGAACAAAATCGACCAGACCAACATCCATAGGAAGCACAGCACTTTCTCCCAGCAATAACCGGCGGTCACCGTCAATATCATGCTCATCAACCTGATACATATCATCGGCCACAAAGTCATATTTATCGGTATAGGTCAGTAACGAAGCCATACGCCCCTGTATTATAAAATCATCAGAGTCTAAGACAGTCACCCACGGAGCCGTACTTTCACGCAGGGCATAGTTACGTGCAGCAGACGGCCCTGTATTCTCATTCTGCACCAATAGCTTTAAACGTCCCGTCCCATCATCACATGCCCGAACAGCCTCCACCGTCCCATCAGCCGAAGCATCATCAACAATGATGATTTCCGATACTTCAGGCTCCGCCAACACTGACAGAATCGCCCGTTGAATGGTTTTTTCTGCGTTATATGCGGCGATAATAACTGTAATCAATTTGGTGCATTCCTTTTATGTGATAAGACCACACCGGATAATATCTTTTCCCATGTCGCCAGTTGGTTTGCGATGTTCAATGCCGGACGATTGGCATGATCCAGAGAATGAGTCACCATGAATTGATAATAGGTATCGTCTGTCCACATTTTCTGGACAGCATCAATCCATGGGGCAATGTCTCCCCTTGGATCCAGTAGAATACCGCCTTTGCCGACAGCTTCCGGCAAACCACCGATATTGGACGCAATCACAGGAATTCCGCTTATCTGCACTTCGCTTGCGACACGGCCATAGGCCTCTTCCCACTTGCTGGGAACCAGCAGGATTTTGGTGCGGTTATAAATATCACGCATATCCGAAACAGCCCGTTGCAACGTCACATTCGGCAAATCTGCAATCATGGCCTGTAATTCTTCCAGTTGCTTCGGCGTCAAAGGCCAGGATTCCTGAAACAAGAATGGAATGTCAGGGCACGCTTTGGCCACTGCCAATGCAATATCTAAACCTTTTTCAGGATTAGGATTAATATAGGTCACAACATCCCGCGTCGACATAGTCCGGTATTTCTCAGGAAAAATCAGCGGATGGATTACATGAGGAGTGACACCATAGGCATCATGGTAACGACCAGCCGTAAATGCAGAATTGGCAGCGCATTCAATTGTCCCTAGCTGGGCGAAATCTCCGCCATGGGCATCAAATTCGACATCCTGTAGCATCATCATCACAGGAATCCCTGTCTTGCGGGCTGCCAAGGCCATCTTCACAGGCATATGGGCAGACACAATCATAACATCTGGACGCTCACGTTTTATGACAGCATCCACCGTTTCCCAAGGAAACCATGACCGATAGACCGCATATCCCCTTTGGCTATCCTTAGCCAATTTGCTTTTAGACAATTTTATCTTAAGACGTCCCAGTTTACCGATCAGACCATTCGGCATGAGGCTACATAGCAAAGACGCACGATGACCTTGACCAATCAGTGACGTGATAAGTGCCTCTATACTCTGTTGCATTCCGCCCCTCATTTGCGGAAGAAACGGATGTGCTGTGATGAACAATATATTCATTATGAAAAAATAAATTCCTAATGTTGTATGCGAACACACCACAAAGACCATAGAGTATTTTACTTTTCAATCGAAATCTGTCATTTTCCGCCCGCTCTCACATTTTAATCAGGTATCTATCGGAATGTCCCTTCGCCAAGTTACAATCGGCTCTATTGCTATGTCATCCGTTGGAATCTTGCGCATGGTTGCCCAGATGGCTGTGATTCCTATTCTGGCACGATATGTAACCCCGCATGATTATGGGATTATTGCCATTGCAATGCCGTTTGTTTTTTTTGCCATGATGTTTTCCGATGCCGGTATCACCGCATCCCTCCTGCGCTCCCACCACAAGCAACAATCCGAATGGTCTACCAGTTTCTGGTTTATTGTATGTATGGGGGCTTTTTTATCTCTTACAATCACCTTGTCAGGCTATCTGCTCTCTATCTTCATGAAACAAGATATATTGTTTCCGGTGATTGCATTTTTGTCCCTGTCCATTTTATTGCAATCATTTGCAACCGTGACGGGCGCATCCCTGCAACAACATAATAAATATACAACCATTGCCTACATTGAAATTGCATCAATCTTCTGTAGTTTATTATTAACCGTACTGGCCGCTATCAAAGGATATGGCGTGTGGGCTCTGGCTGTGCAGCAAGTCACACATTTTACGGTTAAGTTGGTATTCACCACAATATGCAGTCCGTTCCGTCCACATTTCATTTTCAGGATCAGGGAAATTACCGATCATCTGAAATTCGGACGGGATATGCTGGGAAGTAATTTTCTTCATTTTGTAAGGCAATCCATTACCAATACGGTTATGGGGAGGGTTCTAGGCACCTCTCCGGTAGGTATTTTCTCTATGGCTTCGCTGTTCTCCGACCTGCCGAACCGTATCATTTCCGGGCCTTTGCAATTTGTTCTTTATCCACGCATGGCAAAAACAAAAGATGATCCTGCAACCATCAAAGCCCTGTATGTCTTTGTCTCCCGCATCCTCTCTATCCTCGTTGTGCCATCCATAGGAATGATCGCTATCGCGCATGAACCTGTCTTTACGCTTGTGTTGTCCCAAAAATGGCAACAGGCAGGACACATCTTTCTGTTGCTTGCTCCGGCAGGGATTTTACAATCTGTGACTGCCCTCAGAAACACAATTCTAATGGCCTTGGGCAGAACAGAATTATTGTTGAGGCAAACAACCGAGATGACTGTTATCTTACTGGTTCCATTTATAGTGGCGGTATGGTTCGGGCTGGAATGGGCAACCATTGCCATCTCAGTTTCCACACTTGTTTGCATCCCGCGGTTTCTGTACCAGATATTGCCGTTGATTGATTTATCTATGAAAGACTATGTGAAGGCGATAGCTGTTCCGGTGATATTCACGGCGGTTTCCGGTGGCGTTTATCTGGTGGTCGAACAATTTGAAATGGTGATGTGGGAAAAGTTTATCACTGCTTTTGTTCTGGGAGGAATTGCGCTTTGCCTCTCTATTCTCGGGCAATTGCCGCAGATCAAATCGGAAATCCATAATCTGCGTACTGTTTTAAGCCCTTCTACGACATAAAAACATTAGAAAGCGTTGTTTTTAACGGAAAGATGGTCTAAAAATGACCCATGAAAACAAGCCATGCCTCCTTTTTATTCGCACTCTTGCTGACCGGACTGTCCCCCTTCTGCGCGCGAGCGGAAACCATCCCTTTTTTCGGGGTATTCCCACTGATTGCGCAAAAGACATGGTACGTATCAAATGGATGGAGTAACGGCGAACATCAATCTTGCGAATGGAGCAAGACAGCATTGACAGGCGATAATAGCAACCTGCGCATCACACTTTCAGACCAAAAAGGAAAAACCCGCCCTTATACATGCGGTGAATTGCAAACCAAAAAACAATATAGTTTCGGACGTTACGAAGCGCGCATGAAAACAGCCGCCGGATCTGGCCTGAATTCTGCATTCTTTACCTTCACCGGCCCCTATCAAGGTTCCAAAATCCATGATGAAATTGACATTGAATTTCTGGGGAAAGACCCCCGCTTTGTCCAGTTCAGTTATTGGCACGATGCTAAAAATTATGATGCAAAGGTTTACACACTTGATTTTGATGCCACTGCTGATTTTCATGATTATGCCTTTGAATGGCATCCTGATAAAATTATATGGTTTGTCGATGGCAAAGAAGTTTATAGAACATCCGGCAAATACCCTCTGCCGACGACCCCATCGGGCATATTTTTTAGCCTCTGGTCAGGTGGAAAATCCATTAATGACTGGTTAGGCTCGTTCAAATACAAAGAACCTAAACATATGGACGTGGAATGGGTGAAATTCACACCTTTTCAAAAATAAACCATGACACAGAACGCCATGAACATATTATATCTTGTACATGATTTATCAGACAGTACCGTT
>DMIT01000039.1:6836-7265 GCA_003452275.1 Rhodospirillaceae bacterium
CAAACATCGCCAATATTTCGCCGATGCCGATATTATCCTAGCCCGTACATTAGAAATGTTGGCCATTGCGGTACGTGGCCGCAGTCTGATAACACCATTACCTGTTGTGGTTTATGAATCACTCGATATTCACCGCCTTCTCCTCAAGCAAAATTTGATAGGCAAAGCCTTACGCAGTCTGGAAGGATGGTTATCCAAACGTGCAAGTCTGGTTATCACCAGTTCTCCTGCTTTTATTCGCGAATATTTCGACCAGATATCATCTGTCACTTGTCCGCGCTATCTGATCGAAAATAAAGTCTACCAAAATCACGTCATTGAACGCCCCATCATATCCCCGCCGCCAACACCGCCGTGGAAGATTGGATGGTTTGGCGCAATCAGATGCCGCAAGAGCCTGAACATCCTGACCGAACTTGTCAATCAAAT
>DMIT01000006.1 GCA_003452275.1 Rhodospirillaceae bacterium
CGGCCTGTCACTTCGGCGGTAATACCGGCGTCTTTGATGATTTTATTCAGTTCGGCGATAATGATATCGACCAGATCGCTGCCTTCCTGCCGCAGGAAAGACAGGCGGTTGGTGATGCTGTCCCGCGCCTCGGGATTCATGTAATTAAAGGCTAAATCTTCCAGCTCTTCCTTGATTTTATGAACGCCGACCCGTTCCGCCAGCGGTACATAAATATCCATGGTTTCGCGCGCAATGCGGAATCGTTTTTCAGGTTTTTGAATATGGTGCAGCGTCCGCATATTATGCAGGCGGTCAGCCAGTTTGACGAGAAGGACGCGAATATCTTCCGACATCGCCAATAATAATTTTCTGAAATTTTCAGCCTGTTTGCCTTCGACTGTCTGGCTTTCGATTTTGGTCAGTTTACTGACGCCATTGACCAGCATTGATACTTCGGGCGAAAATTTCTTTTCCAGATCTTCACTGGTGGCTTTTGTGTCTTCCAGCGTGTCATGCAGAATGGCCGTGATAATGGTTGCCGTATCCATTTTCATGTCCGCCAGAATGCCTGCGACTTCGACCGGATGGGTGTAATAAGGCTCGCCGGACGACCTAAGCTGTCCTTCGTGCATCACGCGCGCGAATTCAATGGCCTTTTCAACCAATGGCTGGTTGAAATCGGGGTCATATGTTTTTATTTGTTTGATAAGGGCTTCAGCCTGCGGAATCATGGTCGAGGTCATCATTATTAAGTTGTTATCACGGATGCGTATCTATTTTATTAAGATTTCCCCTCTTCTAATAAGGCCTTATTCAGATTTCTTTGTAAAGTCAAAAACTGGTTTTTTTCGGCATCGGTCATGATATCGAAGGATAGCGGGGTGGCTTCCGGTTGTCCCGAGGAATATTCGCGGTTCACGAAATCATACAACATCATGATTTGTCCGGTTTTCGCATCGCGCTGCTCGACCATCCACACGCCGGTGTTGGTGCAACTTTGAATAATATAGTCTTGCAACTTTGCGGGGGCTCTTTGCAGATGCGCCATGCACGATTTCGCTTCCAGAACTCCGGGCCGCTGTTTCGCAGGGCTTTCGGCACAGGCGGTCAGTAAAAAAACGGCCAAAAGGCAGATTATAGCTGCTCTTGATAAATGGCCATGCGATGTTCGACCCCTGTTTCGCCCGTCGGCAGGCGCATCAGAAAGACCCGTACATTGATTGACTTTTGACTGTCGTAAGGAAGGTCGGTGCATTTGGACAAAGATTCTGCGAAACGATGGGCGGCTTCTACCGGTTCCGATTCTGTCATAGGACGCAGCAAGAGTAAAGCATACTCGTTCTCTTTGGTCTGGGCGATAATATCGGACTGGCGGCGCAGGCGTACCAGATGGCTTGCCAGTTTTGCAGATACGATGTTGGCATCATATGGCCCCGCCTCGCTGGTGATTTGCGCATAATTATCAATGGTAATGAAAATAATATGGGATAATTCGCCATAACGGTCTGCGCGATCAAGACAGGACAGGAAAAGCTGGTTAAACGCGGATTTGGCAATTACTCCGCCCGCACTCGGGAAATCCTCCTTATCATTCGCCAGATGTTTTTGCAGACTCATTAGGCCGGCGGCATTGTCAATTTTATCCAGCATCAGATTCATATCCAACGGCTTTGCCATAAAATCATTAAAGCCAGAGGTCAGCCCATCCTGAAATGTCAGGGTCTGGGACATTAAAATCATATAGACATTGCGGCGATTGATGCGGCGCAGGCTCAGGACGCTCGGGCGCAACGTGGTCAGCGGAGATGGGTCAAAGAAAATTACATCCCACCCGTCGCCAACGATTTTTTCGACGCCGTCGTTTTTTTCCGTGACTTCGACAATATGACCCAAAGGCATAAGGCGGGCTTTCAGTAAATTCGCCGTAACGACATCATTATCGATGATGAGTATTTTCATATTAAATCCAATGGGCCTAAGTTTTCGAAGTGGTTAGAAGACGTTTTTTTATCTTCTCACAATATGATTACTGATTCCTTACGCAGAAAAGATAAAAAAATAGCGATTTGTATCTTCTTCTTTTCAAAGATATTTGACAAGTCTTTCTTACTGCGCTACACGTTCTCCCACTTACCAAATATATTCTCTCTGGGTTGCCCTCATGGCGGAATTGGTAGACGCGCAAGTTTCAGGTATTTGTGTTCGTAAGGACGTGGAAGTTCGAGTCTTCTTGAGGGCACCATTGAGATATATCGGTTTGTCTCCCTCGGGTTTTTCTTGACAAATTGGGTATAATTTCCTAACCTTGAAACAGGCTTATCGCCCTATCTTGCTCCGCCATTCAATGGCGGATACAGGCGTATCTTCTGTTTTCCGGATGAAACAGGATTTCACCCCTCGATTTTTTTTCGGGAACGAACTAATAGATCCCCTCGCAAACCCAATGATTGCGCGAGGGAGAGAGGGTTATTGAGTCAGAAGTTGCAACTGGGTATCGCTGATGCGCAGAGGGTAATATTTAAAGATTGAAACTCTGCCATTCAGTTTGC
>DMIT01000208.1 GCA_003452275.1 Rhodospirillaceae bacterium
GATACAGGCATCGGCATTCCTGAAACCAAAAGAAATTCTATCTTCCAGAAATTCTCCCAGGCAGATTCGTCTACCACCCGCAAATATGGGGGAACTGGTCTCGGCCTCGTCATTACCAAAAACCTTGTTCAGTTAATGGGGGGGAATATCGATTTTAAATCCAATCGTTTCGAAGGAACGACCTTCTGGATTTCCCTTCCCCTTCGAAAAACTGAAAAAGAGGCTGTCATCCGCCAGAATAATGCAGATATACCGGATTCGAGCCATATCAAGGGCAAAAGAATATTATTGACCGAAGATAATATCGTGAATCAGGAATATACCTTAAAAATATTGCAAGATATGAAGGTCAATACCACCCTTGTCGAAACGGGTGTTTCTGCCGTTCAATATTTCAGAGATCATGCATCGGAAATTGATTTGATCCTGATGGATTGTAGGATGCCTGAAATGGATGGATATGAGGCGACCCAGATCATTCGGGATTTAGAGCGTTTTCAAACTCCGTTGAAAAGAGTTCCCATCATCGCCCTGACCGCGAATGCCATCAAAGGCGATATCGAAAAATGCATGGCGAGCGGTATGGACGACTATCTGGCCAAACCAATCCATCGCCGCACTCTGGAAAGAATGCTGATTCGGTGGTTATATAGCGGTGAAACCGATCTTCCGAAAGATACCCTCCCTTCCAGCCCCGCCATTCATCACGACAAGATGATTGATATGGCTATTTATCTTCAAACAAAAGATCTGATGGGTGACGACATGCCACAGATGACACGCCAATATATTGAATCCATTGCAGGTTATATCGCGCAGATGGCTGCGGCCTTACCTCAAAATCTTTACCATGATATTGCCGAAGCTGCGCACCCTCTGAAATCATCCAGTGCCGCGTTAGGGGCCACCCGGTTGCAAACCATTTGCGCGCAAATCGAGCAAGCCGCTATCCATCACCATGACCACCAAGAAATCGAAGATTTGATTGCGCACGCCACGATCATTTCCCACCATACGATTGAGGCATTAAAAGAATTGCAGCATGCGCCAGCTTAGAAAAATCATTCATATCGATGATGATCCGATCCTACGGATGATGGTTCAAAGATCCATCGAAAGAAGCAACCATGGACTTGAAATCATCAGTTGCTCTATCGCACAGGAAATGATGGATCAGTTACCTGTTTTCAAGCCGGATATTCTGTTGATCGACGTCAGTATGCCGGTTCTGAACGGCCCTGATCTTTTAAGAAAGATTCGTTCTCTACGCGATAGGACTCCAGCCATTTTCATGACCGGACATGAAAAACTGATCCTGGAAGATCAAGAGATGTTAGAGCCGATTCTGGGCATCATTCCAAAACCATTCGTCCCTGCGGAGCTGGGACATAGTTTGGTAGAAATGTGGAACGATTTTATCGACAATCAAGGAGAATAAGGGCCTAAACAGCTTCCTGAGCCTGCGGAAGTGCCGCACCCGGATATGCCAGTACATACCAACGATCATGCACCTGCTGGATATAGGACGCAATCTCATCAAAATAAGCTGCAGGGTCAGGCTTGGATGTGGCAAGGGTCAACGAAGAAAAGATGACGGTATAAAACCGGTTTAAGAAAATCGCATCCTCGCCGCCTTTTTCCAAGTCAATGTTCGACTGCAATGCTTCCAATATGCTGAAGTTTTTATCAATATATTGGCACATGGCATCCAATTGACTATTCTGCCAAGATTGCTTGGCAAGCTTGGTGTTTTTAATCATACCCTTATAAAGCTCCACCACGATCTGAAGCGGGGTCAATGTTTCATCACTTTTTTTCTGGTAGGCTTGCGAAGCCTTTTGATAAGGATTATGGGACAATTTTGCTTCCTTTGCACTCAATCATATATTAACTATTACTACTACTGCTTTTGGTCAAAGCTCTTAATTGTGCCAGAACCGTTTGAGCCTGAGCCAGCTTCGCTTCAAAATTAGCGTATTTATCAATTAAATTATCCCGATAAGCTGCCGCCCGCTCCAGAACGCGCGAAGACCGATCCGATAACAACGTATTCTGACTGGTAATCCTTGACATCTCTTTAGAGAGGTCACCATTTAAAACGTCCGAAAACTTATTTACCGTCGTATCCAGAGCATCGGCAATACCAGGTTGAATGCCAATATTGATGGTTGCATCACTTGTCCCGATATATGCAAAACTCATCCCCTCATAGATTGTTCCAGCTTTACCGGTAATAGTTGCACCGGACACATCAAACAAAGTGTTATCCCCCCCTACCGACACACCGGAGATTGATCCTCCGGACATGGTAATTTGCATCGCAAAGGATTGGGTGCCTGAAGTTGAGGTATTTTTCGACATACGGAATTGTGTATTATCAACCGTGACTTTGGTCTGGAAAATATCGCGAACCTGTTCAAACTTATCAATTGTCGCTGTATCAAAAACAGATTCGTCCATCACCAGTTTATTATTCTGGTCAAGGGTGATACCGACACTGCGTAACGTTGCCAGATTTGATCCACCGGCCCCGTAAGAGCCCCCCAGAATTCCTTGAAGCGACGAGTTAATATTCGCCAGAATACTATCTCCGAATAAAACTGCGCCAGAATCCACCGCCCCCGCATCACTCACAACCTGTTGGGATTTAATGAAATCACGAAGATTATTATAAGCATCCATAAAACTTTGAATCCCCGCTTTCACAGCAGAATTATCATTTTCAATGGATAAATTGATTTTCGTAGCCGCATCAGCATTCTTCACATTCAAGGTGACGCCAGGCAATAAATCAGTAATAGTATTGCTATCCCGTGAGTATGAAATGCCGTCCAGAGTCACTACGGTTGGCTGGGCTATTTGCAGTTCCTTGACAAAGGCCCCGCCAGAGTTCGTGACACCGATATTTTGCATCACATCATCTCCGGATACGCCCGTAATCTGAATTTGCTTATTAATATCCGAACCGTTTAAGACCAACTGATATTCAGTTTCAGACACCTTGGCAATGGAGGCCTTTACGCCTGAGGTCGCCGTATTCGAATTAATGGCAGCTGCCAAATCTGTCAGTGTCATCCCAGCGGTAACAGAAACGCTGGAAGCTGTTTTGCCAGCAACACCGATTGAAAAATCTCCCGTGAATCCGAGAGCCATGGTCGCGCTGGCGGCAGAACCACTGGCAACGCGATGTGCCTGCCCTTTTTTCTCAACAGTCAGTTCATGAACCCCCAGATCAGTCCCCGGATCCAGCTTGACATCAACCAGACTTGCCGCAGAAGTAGCCGTATTGGATGAGAGGGAGCCTGTTCTTTGATCAAACAAGCCATTACTGGTCGCTAGAACAGAATAATTCTTTTTAATATTGGAGATGGAGGTTTGCAACGCCGTCGATAATGTTCTGATTTTATCGTACGCATCATATTTCGCAGTATTTTTCTGAACCTGAATGTCAATTTTATCAGCTTCTGCCTTACGGGCATTATATGCCGCCGTTACCAAGGCAGATGTATCAATGCCCGAAGCCGCGCCGAACAAAAAGGTTCTATTCCCTAAAGTCGTGATACCGTTGGTTGTTGCCATTATACTCTCCTAGATTCACTACCCATTATTATATCACTTTTTGTTTATAACTTCATTAGAAAGGGGAGATTAGCAATTTTTATGCCAATCCCCCCATTCTTGAATGATTTATGTCTCTATCTCAGAAACGAACTATCTAACGAGGGACAGCAATGAGGATTTCATTTGGTTCGCTTGGGAGAGAGCTGCAATAGCTGCCTCTGTCAGAACCTGTTTGCTGACCAAGTTTGATTGTTCTGCGGCAATATCCACGTCCATAATGGAAGAGGTAGCTGCGTTCAGGTTCTCAATCGAGCTATCGATGACGTCACCACGATATTCAAATCGGGATAACAGAGCCCCAACGTTAGCGCGCATTGCAGACACTTTATCAATATCTGTATCAACCAAAGGAGAGGCTGCTGCAGCGTTAGCATAAGTATCAGTGTTAGCGGCTAAAGATGTCAGGTTAGTTGCATCAACCTGAGCGGTCGTTAAGTTCGCTACGATTGTATCACCCACTGCAATACCAACCTGGAAAGTCGCCACGTTGTTTGTTGCGTTGAAGTTACCATCAAGCAGTTTAGTACCGTTAAAGGTGGTGTTGGTTCCGATAGCGATCGCCTCAGTTTTCAGTGCGTCATATTCCTGATCGATAAATCCGCGAGAGGTGTTATCAACAGAACCTGAAATAGCCTGAGCAGAGAGTGATTTCATACGTTGCAGAATATCACCAACACGGGCCAATGCACCGTCTGCCGTTTGAAGAACGGAACGAGCTTGAACAGCGTTGTTAGCGGCTGCTTTCAGGGTTGTGACGTCAGCCTTCAGAGAAGAACCAACAGCAAGACCAGCAGCATCGTCAGACGCACGAACGATACGGGAACCGCTCGAGAGTTTTGCCAATGACTTGTCTTGTTCACGGGAGTTTTTGTTAAGAGCGATAAGTGCAGAGTTAGCAGAGGTATTGGTTGCGATTACTGGCATGGTAAGACTCCTTTCTAGAGTTGTTAATTGCCATTTATGTTAATCAGTTCTCTTCTGAGAACCGAGAAATTTTTCCACCTTCTGGCGAATCAATTTCCTTTAATGTGCTTAATCTATCATCTTTTTAGATTGTTTTGAATCCCTTCATTGCAATCCTTATTGTTTAAGCATAACCGATAAGTTATTAATAAAGAGTTTATAGCATTTATATTTTTCAAAATCCATTGAGGCCACAGGATGTCAATCCCTACAAATCCGCCATCTTCCGTCAAAAAAAATTATTCTGCAGGCCTGAAAGCTTTTCAGAAAAATCACCTGATCGAAGCTGAAACTTTCTTTGCTCAATGTATTTCCGAAGATGAAATGTTTCATGATGCATGGTTCCAACTCGGCCTTGTCTGGACGAAAATGGGACGGACGCAGGACGCTTCCGAAGCCTTTCAAATGGCCGTGGCTTTGAATGAAACCCATGTTGACAGCCTTTATAATTTGGGGCTCGCGCTGGTCAAACTGGGGTTGGAAAATGATGGCCTTCCCTATTTAAGTCGGGCGTGCGAACTATCAGACAATACGGAGATTGCCAACTCCATCGGCAATGTTTTCTATAAAAACGGGGATTACAAAAGCAGCTCTTTCTTTTTCCTCAAAGCCTATCAAAAAGATAAAAATAATCCCCAATTGGTGAAAACCCTTGCTATCTCTTTGTTTCAGGATGGAGATACGGCGCGGGCAGTCCATTTGATCCGTGAATTATTATTGAGATTCCCGAGCAATCAAAGCTACCGTGCCATTTTTGCCGAGTTAATGAACAAATATGCCGAAGAAGAATTTAGTGCAGAAACTAAAAAGGCCATCGAGATTTGCCTGGTTGAGGACAATATCCGCCACAGGAACCTTGCTCCGTCCTGGTGCGCCACTTTCCTAACTGATCCGGCCTATGACATTTTACGCAAATT
>DMIT01000235.1 GCA_003452275.1 Rhodospirillaceae bacterium
GAAGAACAAGGCTTGTTCGATTTTGACGATGTCGCACAGGGAATTGCGCAAAAATTAATCTCCCGCCATCCCCATGTGTTCGGCGAAGGCGAAGCCGCATCTGCCGAAGATGTTCTGTCCATCTGGCAAGCGCAAAAAGACAAGGAAGAAAAAGCACAGCGCCCTCAGCTATCCATTCTTGATGACGTTCCCGTTGCGTTCCCCTCCTTGCTTCGTGCCCAAAAAATTTCCAAGAAAGCGGCCAAAGCCGGTTTTGAATGGGAAAAGACCGAAGACGTGATTGATAAAATCATCGAAGAACTGAACGAATTCAGGGCCGAATTAGCGTCAGGCTCACGCGAACGGCAGGACGAAGAATTGGGGGATGTCTTGTTTAGCATGGTACAACTGGGCCGTTGGCTGGATCTGGATTGCGAAGAATCATTGCGAAAAGCAAATATGAAATTTTACAATCGTTTCAGTGGGATGGAGCAAGAATCTAAAGCTATGAATAAAGATTTGAAATCCCTCACTTCCGCCGAATGGGAAGAGCTTTGGCAGTTACAAAAGAATAAAGGATTGTAATTCTTAACAACATATTAAGAAATCATTAACAAAACCTTGACAATTTATCCACAACGGCCTATATCGTAACTCATACATTGAAATTGCGAGGAGACTATTGTGGCGTCGATTATCGGCTATACAAACTATTCCAATAACCGTGTGAACTCGATTGATACCACATCTGAAAAAGATGAATTTGGGAAATGGCTGCACACGCCCAATTTTCGCGCCGTTAAAACGGCAACCGCGCAGGCTGTCGAGGGTAGAAATGAAAAAATATCCTTCGCCACTTTACTGAAACAGGCAGATCAGGACAATCAAAAGGCCGAGAAAGTAGAACTCCGCCCCAATAACTTGCTGGGAAAGAATTTAAGCAATATCGACATATTGGCTTAAACGGATAGAGACTTTGCGAATTCTGTCAAACTATCGTCTCTTGCACCCATAATCACAATACGGTCACCGGACTTTGCTTCCGCTTCAATCATTCGACCAATTTCGGCACGGGTCGGGGCATAGAGCGCGTTTAATCCTTTGGATTCACATTCCACAATAAAATCTTGGGCCGTGGGGGATTTATCGACGCTGCCCCCCATATACAAAACATCTGGCATATATAAAACATCATCTTTTTTAAGGCCATGAACAAAAGCGGCCATCAGCTCATCCTTCATCAAGCGGAATGGGCCATAACCATGCATTTGGAACATGACCAGCAACCGGCCGGAAAATTCGTTTAATGAACGCAGTGACGCGGTTATTTTATCTGGATTATGAGCAAAATCATCTATAACACTGATGTTATTCATTTTTTTGATTGTCTGTAATCTGCGACCGACACCCGAAAAGCCGTTAATAGAGCGGCAGCAATCATTCAATGCGACACCTGCTAACAATGCGGCCCCTATGGCACACAGCGCATTTTCGACGTTGTGACGACCAATGACTTTAAGCGAAATCTGCCCCCTTTCGACAGCCCCCTCCAGCCCCTCTCGAGAGGGGGTAACATATTGAATTTGCGCAGAAATTCCATCGGGGGAGTGGCGAAGATTTGTGGCGTTCAAATGAGCCAACGGATTGTCAATTCCAACCGTCAGGGCGGTTGCGTGATAAGCCGCGGACATCTCTGCAACGGCCTGATTATCAATGTTTAAAACCTGCCGTTCGGACTGGTTCAAAAACTGTGCGAAGATCGGTTTCAATTCTGTGACCGGTTTATGGTCAAGGGCAATATTATTCAAAACGGCAATGCGCGACTGGTACAGGATGATCGACCCGTCACTTTCATCGCATTCGGTCACGAACAAATCTTTATCCCCCACCAAAGCCGATGCAAAAGGCGTGTCGGGGGATACGAAATTCAGGAAATTCGCGCCATTCATGACGGTTGGATTCTCTCCGGATTCCTTTAAAATCCATGCCAGCATGCCGGTCGTCGTTGATTTACCGCTGGTGCCGCCAATGCCTATTCCGGTTTTTGCGGTATTGAATAACTGCGCCAGTAATTCCGCACGTTTCAGAATGGGAACCCCGATTTCCTTGGCGCGTCTGACTTCGGGGATCGTATCTTCTACCGCGCTGGAAATGACCAAAGCATCAAAATTTGCGGTCAGGCCATTCCCGTCTTGCGGAACAATTTGAATGCCCTGCCCTTCAAGATATGTAAATTTTTCAGGGGTGCGACCTTGATCGTGACCACGGTCAGATCCCGTAATCTGTGCGCCCTGACCACGCAAAATCATTGCCAGAGGCAGCATCCCGCTTCCGCCGATGCCACAGAAAAAATAGGAAGGCATCAGACGCGCTCCGCTTTAAAAGGTGGTTGACGATGGAAAGATCGGTTTTCCCAATTGAGGGTTGGCTTGCGGAACAACCATCCCGTTCTCTTGCTGGGGAGAAATCGCAGGTTTTGCTGTCAAAGTTGTGGGCGAAGTAGCCGGCGCAGCTTCGGATAAGGGCGCTATCTGAACATCTTTACTGGATTTCGGGGTAGCGGCGGCGGCTGGCTTTTTGACCGCGCCTCCCTTATCGCCATAAAATCCGCCTTCGACAGCCTCAATACGACGCTCTCTTTCTTTAGCGGCAGCGGCGTCTTCGGCATCTTGGCGGGCGGCATCCGCATAGGCAGCTTTATAGCGGGCGGCAACATCCCTATCCCCCGGGAGAACCGGCGTATCGGGGCCTAGATATTCAATGCCTTGCTCACGGGAATTCAAAGCTCCTTTATTTTCATAGGCTGGCAAAGGTTGATCTTTGGCAAGGGCTGATGAAAAATCAATGACGATTTCCTCAGGATAGGCGTACATGGCGCCTGTATTCGCATCCCATGCGAGAGTGGTTCCGGCGGTCAGGCCGTTTAAATAAGCGGAGTTTGCAACAGTTGATTCAATCACGGCATTTTTGGTTCTGTTTCCTTGGGCCGTACAGGCAATAAACATTGGTTTTCTTGACCTTTGTACCCACACGGATTGCGGAGGGCGTACAGTGTATTTATAACCATTCGTCCCGATCAGGACGTCACAAAATACATCATCTGCCCCCACCGCCTTAAAACTGACCTGCTGGGTGGAACCATTGGTAACAGTTGAACAAGCCGCAAGCAACGGTGCGCAAAACACAAAAAGCAGAGGCAGAATATAATTTTTTGACATGATAAGGGAATCCATCCAAGTAAATAAAGATGCCACATGATAATGGAGTCTGCCCCAAGAAAAAAGCCCTATAACAGGGCTTTCCCTGAAAATTCCGTGTATTACCTTAACATAAAGGCCTTTTCGCCATGTTGCGTCGCATCCAAACCTGTTTTTTCGTCTTCTTCGCTGACACGGACTTTCATAAAAAATCCGACAATTTTAAAAACGATATAGGTCATCACCATAGTATAAGCGATGACAACCATGGAACCGATCAGATTGGCAAAAAAGATTTTGGTATCCCCGCTCAATAATCCGCCGGATATGGCAGGATTCACGTCTGATGACGCAAAAACAGCAGTTAAAATTGCACCGACCGTTCCGCCGATACCATGGCATGCAAAAACATCAACTGTATCATCTGTTTCCAATTTGTTCTTCACCAGTCGCGTGGCATAGTTACAAAGAATAGCCGATATTATCCCGATCAATAAAGCGGCCTGTAACGATACGAATCCGGCGGCGGGCGTAATCGCAACCAGACCAGCAACCGCGCCGACAGCAGACCCGATGGCAGTCGGGCGGCCATGTACCGTCCAGTCGCAAATCATCCATGTGGACATGGCGGCGGCGGCAGCAAAGATAGTGGTTGCAGCGGCATGAGCCGCAAGGCCATTGGCGGCCAGCGCCGAACCGGCATTAAACCCGATCCACCCGAACCACAACAATGTCCCGCCGAGAAGAACCATTAAAGCCGAGAAGCTATTATGCTCATCCGGCTTGAAATTTTTACGGTTCCCCAGCATGACAGCCGCGACAAGGGCCGCATAACCGGAAGTCATATGAACAACCATCCCGCCTGCAAAATCCAGTCCGCCCATTTTGGCAATCCACCCGTCCGGCCCCCAGACCCAATGCGCGACAGGCACATAAACCATAAGCGACCACAAGGTCATAATCACCAACCATGCTTTGAAACGAACCCGCTCGGCAACGGCTCCCGTAATCAAGGCAGGGGTAATAATGGCAAAAGTTGCCTGAAATAACATGAAAAGAACATGGGGAATGGTCGATCCATAGGCTGGATTAGGCTCCATCCCCACTCCTGAGAGCATAAAATAGTCAAAATTACCGATTAAACCGCCTGTATCCCCCGAAAAGACGAGAGAATACCCGCAAATTGCCCATAAAATCGTCACAAAACCCATAGAAGCGAAACTTTGCAATTTGGTAGAAACCACACTGCGCAGAGGAACCATCCCCCCGTAAAAAAACGCAACCCCGGGCGTCATCAACAAAACCAAAGCCGTCGCCATAAGCATCCAAGCAATATCAGCAGCAATCACTTTTTATTCCTCCCTGTTTTTGAGGTATGCTGCGGATGCTAACATCAGTCATGCATTTTTTGCAATATATTTATGCGCTTTTGTCATTGCTATATTTCTGAATTATTGACATTCCTCTCATGTTGCGGTGTATAAAACATGTAACTTAAGAAACTCGAATGCAGCCCAAGGATGGTTTAAATGGCGTTTCAAGAGCAAACAATTTGCTACATTACCGATGCTTCTTTCTTACTGCCTTCTTTGGTTTCCGCTACAAGTTTCAGAAAATACATTCCCAAGGATCGCGCCGATATTTTTATTTTTTTGATAGGAAGCGATAACAGCCTGATTGCCGAAGCGAACAAAATAAGTGAGCCTCTCGGGATATACATTAAACATATGCCATCTGCATATTTTGATTCAATTGACCTCACTAAACTCAAAAAATCTCATGTCCCTCTCGCCACAATTGGACGTTTTTTCCTGACAGATATGCTTCCGGAAATCAGCAAAAATATATTTTACATTGATGGAGACACATGGGCTTGTCAGGATCCGTCAGCATTAATATATGCAGATATTCCAAGTGGGAAATTTGCCGCTGCCGAAGATACTATATCCTTCCGTCAGCGCATCAGCCCCACTGCAGAGGGAGATAAAATCAGAGCTTACCTTCGCTCTCTGGGGTTGAATCCTCAAAAAGATGGATATTTCAACAACGGAATATTGGCGATGTCCAGAGTAGGATGGAAAGATATTTCCAACGATGCTTTCCAATATTTCCTGGATAATACAACACTTTGCCAGCATCACGATCAGAGCGCATTAAATGCCATCGCTCAAGGACGCCGATTAACATTATCGTCCAAATGGAATTTCCAGACCCCCTATCATTACCTTCGCGCAGATAAGGTTACTACCCCCTGTATTTATCACTTTAATCAGGCTCCAAAAGCATGGTCGGCCCCTGTACGACCTTGGATGAATATCTATGCGCCATATCAGGAAGCTATAAAACCATACAAGTCATTAAACCTTTTTTTAAAATACATCTCTGATGAAGAAGCGGCGGCTCACAATCGCAACTCCCTGAAAAAATTCCGCATTCTATCAGTTCCCCTCATATTGCCATTAATGAGGGAAATAACAGGTTTTAATCGCACAGAAAAACAGGCCTGGCTTTAAGTTAAGAGTTACATCCACTTAACAAGCTTGGGGTTCCGACCGTCGAAGCTCATCTGATGCCAATATGGATAGATTGGCTGACGGGCTGATACTGCATCCAGTTCGGCCATATGTTCTGGCGATAACGACCAGCCGATTGCACCCAGATTCTGTATCAACTGCTCTTCATTCCGCGCCCCGACAACAATATTGGATATGGTTGGACGCCGGGACAACCAGTTCAGAGCAATCTGGCTGATAGTTCTTCCTGTTTCTTTTGATATCTTATCAAGAACATCCACGACATCGAACAGAAAATTTTCATCAACAGGCGGGCCCCCACTCGCCCCGCCCTGTGCGATACGTCCGTCTTTGATCGCCTCTCCGCGACGGATTTTACCGGTCAATCGCCCCCAACCGAGGGGACTCCATACCATCAATCCCAACTCTTGATCTGCCGCCAACGGCATCAATTCCCATTCATATTCACGACCGATCAGGGAATAATATCCCTGATAAACAACATAGCGGTTCAAACCAAATTTTTCAGATGTTGCAAGCGACTTCATAACATGCCATCCAGAAAAATTGGAACATCCGATGTAACGGACTTTTCCACTCTCAATCAAATTATCAAGCGCCGATAAAGTTTCTTCAACAGGCGTTAATGCATCAAATCCATGCATGAAATAAATATCTATATGGTCAGTCCCAAGACGGCGCAGACTGTCTTCACAGGCATTGATGATATGATAGCGGGATGATCCGACGTCATTGGGGCCTTCGCCCATGGTAAATGTGGCCTTTGTAGAAATCAGTGCTTTATGGCGGCGACCTTTCAAAGCCTCACCAAGAATTTCTTCAGATACACCGGATGAGTAAACATCGGCAGTATCAAACAGATTGAGACCATGTTCCAGTGAAATATCAATCATGCGCGATGCTTCGGCGACATCAGTCGTCCCCCATTTTTTGAACATATCGCCTTTTCCGCCGAATGTTCCTGTACCCAAGCTTAAAACTGGTACTTTAAAGCCTGAACGACCCAATTGACGATATTCCATGATAGCCCCTTTCAGAAAAAAGAATTGCCCCACTAAGCTGGGGCAATTCAGATGTATTTTCAAGTATCGTTATACGGCTTTTTTGATATCAAAAGTCAGTTGTCCTTTCTTCTCGCCAACCTCGACAGATGCGCCATCGGGAATTTCGCCGCGTAAAATCATTTCGGCGAGATGGTTTTGCAGGTTGGTTTGAATGGTGCGTTTTAAGGGGCGGGCTCCGTATGCGGGATCATACCCTTTGTCGGCCAACCATAATTTTGCATCATCGGAAATATCCAGTTCAATGCGGCGTGTCTCTAAAAGCTTACGCAGCTTGCCAAGCTGGATATTGACAATACCTGCCATTTGCGCACGCCCCAGACGGCGGAACAACAAGATTTCATCCAGACGGTTGAGAAATTCGGGACGGAAAAATTTGCGGACTTCCTCCATGACCTTGCCGCGCACCTTCTCGACATCTTCGCCTTCTTTCTGGTTAGCCAAATTCTCGGCCCCCAGATTGGATGTCATGATCAGAACAGTATTCGCAAAATCAACAGTGCGCCCCTGCCCATCCGTCAGACGTCCATCGTCTAACACTTGCAACAAGACGTTAAATACATCGGCATGGGCCTTTTCGATCTCGTCAAACAAAATCACCTGATACGGACGACGGCGAACGGCTTCGGTCAATGCGCCGCCTTCCTCATACCCGACATAACCGGGTGGCGCACCGATCAGACGCGCAACAGAATGTTTCTCCATATATTCAGACATATCAATGCGGATCATCGCCGTATCATCATCGAATAAAAACTCGGCCAGTGCCTTGGTCAATTCTGTTTTACCAACCCCTGTGGGGCCGAGAAACAGGAATGATCCGATCGGGCGGTTGGGATCTTGCAGTCCGGCGCGGGCGCGGCGCACCGCAGAGGATACAGCTTTGACCGCCTCCGATTGACCGACGACACGCCCCTCCAGTTTTGATTCCATGTCCAGAAGTTTGGCGTTTTCGCCCTGCATCATTTTATCGACCGGAATGCCTGTCCAGCGCGAAACGACCCCTGCAATATCATCCGGCGTCACTTCTTCGTTAATCATATTTTTGGCAGAGCTGTCAGCCGCCGTTTTCAATTCTGCTTCGAGTTGCGGAATGCGGCCATATTTCAGTTCACTGGCCTTTTCCCATTTTCCGTCACGCTCGGCCTGCTCCAGTTCAATGCGGGCCTTGTCCAGTTCTTCGGTCAGGCGTTGGCCTTTATTGACCTTGTCTTTTTCAGCTTGCCATTGGGCGGTGAGGTTTGCAGATTTGCTTTCCAAATCTTTCAGCTCGCCCTCCAGTTTTACCAGACGGTCTTTAGACGCCGCATCACTTTCTTTCTTAAGCGCCTCGCGCTCAATTTTCAATTGAATGACGCGACGATCCAACTCGTCAATTTCTTCCGGTTTGCTATCCACTTCCATGCGCAAACGCGAGGAGGCTTCGTCCACAAGATCAATGGCTTTGTCCGGTAAAAAACGGTCGGTAATATAACGGTTCGACATATTGGCCGCGGCAACAATCGCGCCGTCCGTAATGCGTACCCCGTGATGGGCTTCATATTTTTCCTTGAGACCGCGCAGGATAGAGATAGTGTCGGCCACTGTCGGCTCGCTCACGAAGACCGGCTGGAAACGACGCGCCAAGGCAGCATCTTTTTCGATATGCTTCCTGTATTCGTCCAGTGTCGTTGCCCCCACCATATGCAGTTCACCGCGCGCCAAGGCCGGTTTCAACATTTGCCCCGCATCCATCGCGCCGTCGGCTTTCCCCGCACCGACAAGGGTATGAAGTTCATCAAGGAATAAAATAATTTCGCCCGATGCATTGCGGATTTCATCGAGGACAGCTTTCAGACGCTCTTCGAATTCGCCACGAAATTTAGCCCCCGCAATCAACGCCCCCAGATCGAGTGACATCAGAATTTTATTGCGCAAAGATTCAGGAACATCCCCATTGACGATACGTTGCGCCAACCCTTCGATAATCGCGGTTTTACCAACGCCGGGTTCGCCGATCAGCACCGGATTATTTTTGGTGCGGCGGGAGAGAACCTGAATCGTGCGGCGAATTTCCTCATCACGGCCGATGACGGGATCAAGCTTTCCTTCACGGGCCAATGCGGTCATGTCACGGGCATATTTGTTCAGGCTGTCAAATGTATCTTCGGCATTGGCACTGTCCGCCGTACGGCCTTTGCGCAGTTCATTGATCGCCGTGTTCATCTGCGCTGCCGTGATACCTGCTTCTTCCAGATGACCGGTTACTTCACTGGCTTTGGCCAGCGTCATGGCCTGCAACACGCGTTCGGAGGTCAGGAATTTATCGCCTGCTTTCTCTGCCAGTTGTTGCGCGCTGTCCATGATTTTCGCAAGGTCATTTGAAAGGCGTAAGCCTCCGGCCCCCGGCCCTTCGACCGCCGGCAATTTGGCAAGCGACTGTTCGATATTCTTTTTAAGGCGCGCGGCATCACCGCCCGCGGTTTTGATAAGGCGCTGGATTTGTCCGTCCTCATCCTCCATCATCACTTTCAAAAGATGCTCGGGTTCCAACGATTGATGTTTGGAACGCATGGCAAGCGTTTGCGCCTTTTGCAAAAGGGATCTGAATTTTTCGCTGAATGTATCAAAGTCCATCATTAACCACCTTTGAGAATCTTGTTCTTATTTATAGATGATTTAGGAATTTATTTCTATAGATCAAGTGCTTTTTTAAGAGAATTTATAGTTTTGGTTCTTGGCGGCTTCTGTTTTGAATATCGGCAATCATATTATTGTATTTTATTTTCATGTCCAGAGATAAGGGGGCATCGGCGGGATGACCATAAGAACGCCGACAAGCCTCTTCGAATTGCTTGTTCAAAACCACCAGATCACGAGCCATTTTCTTCCATGAGGATGTATCCACGGAATAGGTAAGATGTTGATCGGCAGCTATTCCATGGCAAGATTGAACCTTGAACAATATGCTGATTTGCATATCCGATGCTATTTCATGACCTGCCTCGGCGAAGGTTGCACACACGTCAACCATAGATCCACCTTCTTCATTCAGAAAGTTGACAAGATCCATCAGTTTACGCCGGCGTAACTTATCCTGATTGGCAGGGGAATGAAGAGCTTTATAGGCGACCTTAAAACATTCAAATATCTTTTGAGCACTTAGGAAAGCAAGCATATTTTTAAGCAGGGTCGCCGTCTAAAATTAATATTAGGAATACCTAATTAAGCATCCGCCAGTTCAGGAGATTTTTGTGAGACCTCGGCGGCTCTTGGGGCCGCGACAATGCTTCCCGGCAAGCCCAGATCATCCGAGGAGTCCTGCTCGTTTCCAAAGCTTTCATTTTCATCTTGAAGAACTGAAGGAGACTGATTGGCTTTCATGGATAGATACTGGACATAAGCCGCCGATGTTTCCTCATAACGTGGGTCAAACGGATCTGGTGCATATTCGTCTTCCCATGAACTGATGATGCGTTGATAATGTTCCGCATATTGCAGATAACTCTCGGACAGGACGCGATCTCCCGCTGCGGCGGAATCCTTTGCCAGGGTCAGATATTTTTCAATAATCTGGTAAGCTGTACCGCGTATGCGTACATCCGGCCCATTGCTGTCGAAGACTTTATTTTTATTGGTAAAAGTACGGCGTTGTTGCCCCTGCCCACCATTTCCGCCACCACGGTTGGAATTATTACCACCGTTATTGCTTCCATTGTTGCTGCGTACTCTTCGTGCGGTTGATCCGTATCTCATGTGCTCTCCTAACTTGTTTTCCTTGATTCGGTAAAACTCACTCACAGCTTATCCGATTGTGGATAAGTTGAAAAGTCCTTTTAATCTCAAGGACTACTTCATGTAGTTTTCTGAACCTGTTCCCGCCGCAACATCTTGTGTTGTTTATCTTCCAGATTTGTCCGATTTGCGTGAACAAGGTGAGAGTGCCCCGTTAATCTTTTTTATTCAAGCGGGGCGTCAACCCTTTTTTTAGTTATCCCCATACGTGAATTTTATCACTCTGGGATGACCTGATAAATCATTCGCGATACGAATCAGATTCGCGCCAGAGTCTTTCACGATTCGGGCTATATCATTCTCTTGCCCTGCACCAAATTCGAGTACAACGATACCATGCGGCTCCAAATATTTTTTAAGATTCGAACACAGGAATTTATACGGATTTAATCCGTCATCTCCCCCGTCCAAAGCCAGAATCGGATCATGATTCTTCACTTCTGCCTGTAAATTCCGAATCTCTGCGGATGGAATATAGGGGGGATTCGACACAATCACATCGAATTGAGAATCGGCGGGCAACGGGTCAAACCATGATCCGTTTAAAACAGTGACCCGATTCTCCAATCCTAAACGCTTTGCATTTTCGGTCGCGGTAACGCACGCCCCCTGTGCTTTATCGACAGCAGTTCCTCGCGCATGGGGAAATTCCTGAAGCAAAGATAACAAAATGCACCCTGTCCCTGTCCCCAGATCAAGGATTGATTGCGGGGATGGATGATCGCGCAAAACTTCCTCGATCAGAATTTCGGTATCGGGGCGCGGTTCCAACGTGTCGGCAGATAAGTAGAATCGTGATTTCCAAAAATCGCGATATCCCAGAATACGCCCAAGCGATTCTCCCTGTACGCGTCGATCAAGGATGGCCTGTATGCGCTGCGCCACGGCCTCTGACAATGCTTCATCGCGCCTAAAAAAGAATTCCGGCTTTGGAATGCCGGCAATATCCTCAAGCAAGATACGCGCCTCCAGATCGGCGGTATCAATACCCGCAGAGGCCAGTTTCGTTCTGATAATGTGGTAGTTCATCAAAATCTAATCTTTAGGACGCCAATTTTTTAGGGCTGAAAAAGGATTAGGACGCAGATTGGATGTTCCCACTACAGGTTTTGCCACTTCGGCTTCTGTAGATGGCGCGAGACAATCGGCCGCCTCTTCGGCGCGAGGATATGGATTGACGGACAGGGACAAAAACTGGATCACGACTTCCCCCAAATCAACCTGCCCATCGATCAGGGCTTCAGGGTCGTCTTTTTCTTCCAGAATAGGCATCTCGTCCCCCTCTTCGATCGCCTTCATATGATGCTTGGCGCGATTGAACGGGATGGCTTTATCATGGTCGGCATACCATGCTTCAAAATCATCTTCTATAACCGATTGGACGGGCTGTAAGGTGACAACGCATTCTTGAACAACTTCAGCCCTGAGATGCCCCGTAATATTCAATATATGCCCGCCATTCTGCAAGGTCAGGCGCAGTTCGGCAGCAAGCGACTTTAACTCTAAAATACCCAACCGTTCGGTCATGGCTTTCAGATACGGTTCCTCGGCAACCATTTTAACGGTTTTGCCCGCAGACGGAATATTTTCCACATGAAACGGATAAAACCATTCTGATTGAGGAAGAGACATTTTGTTAGGCTGCTTGAGTTGCATTCGGGGACTCATGGTGAGTGTTATAGGAGGATAGATCAGGATAAACGACAATGCCACGCCAGAAATCAGCAAGCTGTTGTTTTTCTAATTCTGCCGCACAATTTTGAACATATTGCGAAAATTGGTTTAAGGTGGCGGAGGATGGCATTTCGCTTTCCATATAAACATTTCTCATCAATGCATGAATAACTTCGCTACACCCCGCCCGACAGGATTCATCATAAGCAAAAGCGCGGCCTTTAAAATCCGACATCAATTTTTTAATACGGCGTGGAACAGCCAAATCACCGACGCCACGCTCACGCATTGACCAGTCTATATTCTTAAACATCACATCAAAAAAAGCCTGGGCCAAAATTTTTCCATCACGCCCCATATCGGCGCGGCACAGGTGGCTTACCAATAATCCACCATGAAGTGCCACCATCTCGAAACGCCCCTCGGTTGTATCAGGCACACCACAGGATTCATAAAAATAGGGATTACGTGATTGCTTCAACACGATTTGAAATAGCTCTTTTGCTTTCGCACGGCTCAAACGGCCTTTTTGCGTCATCAAGTACAGCATGATACCTCCACGTTTTTTTATGAATGACGTAGATCATAGCAAATTATATGAGAATTGTGAAGAAAATAAAGGCTTTGCCGCCCCCGATCATATAGCCCCTTGAGTTTTTGAGGGTTTAAAGCTACCTATAGACACATGAAAAACATCATTTTGCCCATCCTGATTTTGTCTTTGACCGCCTTATCCGCCTGCACCCCGATGGCAGCAACGCGCGGCAACCTGCTGGAAGAATATCAATTGAAAGAAGTTCTGCCAGGCATAGATGGCAAAGACGACGTGGTGCGTAAAATCGGGTCGCCGACCACCGTGTCCACATTTGATGATAATACTTGGTATTACATGGGGCAAAAAACCAAGAAAAAGGGCATTATGGACCCGAAAGTGGTCGATGAAAAAATCGTGATCGTGACTTTTGCGGCCGCTGACGGCAAAGTCCTTGACGTTAAAGAACAAAAAGATGGACGGACATCAATCCCTATCGTTCAACGCACGACCCCCGTGTCCGGAAATGACTTCACATTCGTCCAGCAAATGCTGGGCAACGTTGGGAAATTCAACCGCCCTGACGAAGGCGTGATCGGGACATCGGGTGCAAACCGGTAATCAACCGGCTAAAACGTAACCGACTTACCGCAACCGCACTTACCGGTTTCGTTCGGGTTCGAAATATGAATGCGGCGGTTACCCAGATCATCTTCGATATAATCAATTTCTGTGCCGAATAATTTTATCATATCCATTGGGGGAATGTATAAGTTGCAGGTCTCATTCAGGGAAATAAAATCATCTCCTGCATCGATTTCGGATTCTGTAAGCGGTTTTAAATCATATTCATTGCCGCCGCAGCCTTTGCCACCGCGAATAGACAGTCTCAAACCAGTCGCACCGTTTGATATGCTGGATAAATAATTTTTTGCAACGTCCGTGATTTTGATTTCGGTTGTTAATTTCATCTAACACCTCATGTAAACATATTCAGTTGCAGTTTGGCGGTTTCAGCCATAAAGGACGGATCCCAAGTCGGTTCCCAGATAATTTC
>DMIT01000135.1:0-5905 GCA_003452275.1 Rhodospirillaceae bacterium
GAATTGAAATCCCGTCTGGAAGAATTTAATTCCCAAGGCAAGTTGTTAGAGGCACAACGTCTGGAACAACGCGCCACTTTCGATCTGGAAATGTTGTCGGCCACCGGAATGTGTCAGGGGATTGAAAATTATTCGCGTTATCTGACAGGTCGCGCCCCGGGTATGGCTCCGCCGACCCTGTTTGAATATTTGCCCAAGGATGCATTGTTGTTTCTGGATGAAAGTCACGTCATGGTCGGGCAATTGGGCGGCATGTATAATGGTGACCGCGCGCGAAAGACAACCCTTGCCGAATTCGGATTCCGGTTGCCATCGGCACTGGATAACCGTCCGTTGAAATTTGATGAATGGAACGCTATGCGTCCGCAAACGGTGTTTGTATCCGCCACTCCCGGGGATTGGGAACTGGAACAGACAGGAGGGGAATTCATCGAGCAGATTGTCCGCCCGACAGGGTTGATTGACCCGCCCGTCGAAATTCGCCCGACGGAACACCAGATTGATGATCTGATGCATGAATGCAAACGTGTGGTGAACGGGGGCGGGCGCATATTGGTGACGACGCTGACCAAAAGAATGGCAGAAAACCTGACTGATTATCTGGCTGAAAACGGATTGAAAGTCCGTTACCTGCATTCGGATGTCGAAACGCTGGAACGCATTGAAATTATCCGTGATTTACGGTTGGGGACATTCGATATTCTGGTCGGTATTAACTTGCTGCGCGAGGGGCTGGACATTCCCGAATGTATGCTGGTGGCTATTCTGGACGCCGATAAGGAAGGATTTCTACGGTCGCGTACATCATTGATCCAGACCATTGGTCGCGCTGCGCGGAATGTGGGCGGCAAAGCTATTCTATATGCCGATCACTATACCAAGAGCATGAAAGCCGCAATCGAAGAAACCGACCGCCGCCGCGCCAAGCAAGTCGAGTATAATGAAGCCCATGGCATTACCCCGGCCAGTGTCAAAAAAACCATTCGTGAAACCTTATCGAGTGTGTACGAACAAGGCGATTACGGTGATTATACCCCGCAAGCCATGGGCTTTTCCGATCAGGATCAGGCTTTATTGCACGACCCGAAAGCCTTGCAAAAACAAATCAAAAAACTGGATGCACAAATGCACAAAGCCGCCGCCGATCTGGAATTTGAAGAAGCCGCGCGCCTTCGCGACGAAATCAAACGACTGGAAGCGCTGGATTTGCGCGTACGCTAATCATCTTTATGACCTGCAAACGGATAACCTGCCGGTTCTGTGGCGCGGTTGACGATATCGGTCGGCAGGATGGCATCGCCATAGGGTGGGCAGAACGTCAGCCCTGACATATTGGCTTCGTTTCGTTTGCCGCGAATGCGGTGCAGAATATCATCCAGGGCGGCGGTGTTATGGCTGTTCATTGCATTTCTGAAATCTTCGAATTCATCCCTCAAATCATTTTTCTCTAGCACGATACGCAGGGCATTGATCCCTTTGACGGAGCCTTTGCCCAGAAAAAGACGTTCCATGTTCAGCCCGATTTTCAGCATCGCGATATCCGATACATGTTGCTGCAATGCATAGAGTGCGCAGGCATTGTTCAGTTGTCCCGAGCGGTAAAATTGATAAAAATCTTTGAGTGATCCATTTTGATCCTGTAAATAATGCGCGCTTTCATTGGCAAGGCTGAGTGTCATCAACACCGTCATATATTGATCGAAATCAGGTTTGGCGGACATATCCTGATAGCTGGACAGGTAAATATATTCTTTTTTATAGCGGCGCATATTTTGCCCGATCTCGATGGTCGGGCTATCTGACGGAGTATAGCGGGCGAGCGGGGCATGATCGCCTGTCACGGGTAAAAAAGTGATGTCTTGGAACAAATCGGTTTCGGAAGGGGACGCAACAAATGTCCATAGTTCCAGCGCGGCCCTGAATGTCACAGGAGGCAAACTGGCCGAGGATGCGGGATAAGGCCAGAACAAGCCCGAAAAGAGTATCACCATGAGGAATGATATGCGCATAGCTGATTATAATCCAATTCGCTTCATTATCACGTTTTTTCTTTACTTGTTTAGTGGTAAAATGAGGGGGTTCGTTCTTTTGACAAGAGGTTTGCTTTGAATATCTGGTTCATGATTTGGGTCTTTGTCGCCACGTTCATTCTGGGAACGTCTGTTTGGTCTTATCTGATTTTGTTAAAACAGAAACGCGCTTGGGAGATTGTGTCCAAGAAATGCGACCTGCGATATAGCTCCGAGGCGGTTCTGAAATCACCATCATTAAGCGGTGTTTTCAGGGGAATTGAACTGGATATTTTTTCAGACCAGCCGATTTCAGGTAAATTTCGCGAGGGCGGGGCCAGAACGATTTTTCAATTCACCTTGAAAGCCCCGTTGCCATCACAAGGGATGATTGGTTCCATGGCTTTTAAAAATTTCATTGATGGATTATCAGTGCAGGAAAAATTTGTGGGTGAGGGCTCAACGGCTTTGTTACCCTCCCTTTATAATCGCGTTCGCAGCGTAGAATTGATGGTGCCGTATTTTACCAAAGAGCGCGTATCCGCGCTCAATGCTGTTTTAAATATCAAGAACAGCCCAGCCGTATTGATTTTTAGTCAGGATGAAACCTTATTAAGGATTGAAAGCGCCGATCCTTTTGACGACCCCGCACGCCTTGAAAAATTTCTAATCAAGGCAACGGATGCCGCAAAAATAATTTCGGTTTAACGATAGTTTTTTGATCCCAATATTTGGATGTTAGACGCGTCCCATTGCCAGATATTTTTGCTGACGGCGTTTGATGAGGCGTTCGGAATCCCATGGCGAGAGTTCTGCCAATCCTTTTTCCAGTTGTTTTGCGACTTGTGCAATGGCGTCGGCCGGATTGCGATGTGCGCCGCCCAGAGGTTCGGGGATGATCCCGTCGATCAGTTTCAAACCTTTCAAATCTTGCGCGGTCAGTTTCAGAGCGGTTGCGGCTTCTTCGGCTTGTTGGGCAGATCGCCACAAAATAGAGGCGCATCCTTCCGGTGAAATAACCGAATAGATCGAATGTTCCATCATGTAAACGCGGTCTGCTGTGGCAATTGCAATCGCGCCACCTGATCCGCCTTCGCCGATAATGACCGAGATCATAGGTGTGCGGAGTTGCAGACAAGAATCGATGGATTGCGCAATCGCTTCGGCTTGTCCGCGGGCTTCGGCCTCAACGCCCGGATAGGCACCGGCCGTATCCACGAGCGAGAGGACAGGAATCTGGAATTGTGATGCCATTTGCATCAGGCGAATCGCTTTGCGATAGCCTTCAGGTTTGGCCATGCCGAAATTGTGGCGGATACGGGTTTCTGTATCATGGCCTTTTTCCTGTCCTAAAATAACCACGGACTGTCCGTTGAAACGACCAAGGCCGCCGACAAGCGCATTGTCCTCGCCAAATTGACGGTCACCCGCCAGCGGTGTGAAATCGGTAATGATATTTTTGACGTAGTCGACAAAATGCGGGCGTTCAGGATGGCGGGCCACCAGTACCTTGTGTGCAGGCGTCAATTTACTGTAGGTGGAGATCATCAATTTTTCCGCCTTGGTTTCTAGACGATTGATTTCTTCCGTGATGCTGAAATCTTTGCTGCTGCTCATATTGCGCAGCTCGGCAATTTTGCCTTCCAGTTCGGTAATCGGTTTTTCAAATTCCAAAGCAGCCATCTTAAAAATTAAATCCTTATATTGATTCAGTTAAGGGCGCACAGTAGCAAAAAAGTCAGAATAAGACAAATGTAAGTCTTTGTATTACATAATATTTGTATTGTTTTAGACGTGATGTGGTTCTTGGGAGCAGGAGGGATTTAGCAGCGCAGATTCGATAAATGAGAGTGTTTGCGGAGAGGGAACCCATCCAATTTGGGCAGATTCTCCAAAACGCTGCTTAAGTAATGAATCAACTCTTTTGCTTGCTTCGCTATTAAAAACCTCCCTCATGCGTGAGCCTGATAGAAAAATTTGAATATCGTCCGGAGGGAATCCATATATGACGCCAGCGAGAAGCTCCATGTTTTTTCGGTATGCTTGTTCCCCATTATCATCTGAAGTTCTGTGAATTGGCAAAGGCTCTATATTTTTGAGCGAGAGGTTAGATGCAACAATTGAAGTCACGAGGGAAAAAAGCTCTTGGTCTGCTTTTAAGATCTCTTTATGAACATCATGTTCCCAACTCTTTGGGGCAAGTCCAGATTTAATGTAATTATGAGCACTATAAGGCCAGAGTATATGGCTTAAATAATTTGCTTTTAATGGGTGCTGTGTGCTGTAGGTTGCGCTTAGACCAGAGATGCCTGTCATCTTTTCAAAACGCCGCACGCTCGAATCTCCGGGGGGATCAAAAAATTGACTTGCAATTTGCCAGTCGACTAAACCTGCTTCTTTGGGGCCAATGGCTTTCAAGTATATTGAATGCTGTATTTTTTTTAGCCAGTTCAAGGTGTCTGTTGGTCGGTAGAGTCTTTCGGCATGAAATCTATCAAGAATAGTCATCGATTCGATGAGTTCTTTGCGGTGGTCTGATGGTGCGGGGCAAAATTTTATGGGAGGCATGATATAAAAACTTGCATGCACAAGGCTTTTGGCGAAAGATTTTATATATTTATTTAAATCCATTTCTTCACCATTTTTTATTTCATAACTGATATTACTAAATTTTTTATAATTATGTCAATATAATTAGGGCAAAATAAAACCCCCAGAAAGGAGGTTTTAAATGGTATTTAAAGTCTCATTAAAACTACGCTTTTCTCGTTGCCAGAGGGTGTTTTTCCTCGACGGTTTTTTTCAGTTTTTTGCCCAGAATATGGGTGTAAATCTGAGTGGTGGCAATGTCGGCGTGGCCGAGCATTTTTTGTACGGCACGAAGGTCTGCACCATTGCTGAGCAAGTGGGTGGCAAATGCGTGGCGCAAAATATGCGGGCTGACATGTTCTTCGTCGATTTTTGCAGCGCGTGCCAGATCTTTGAGCAATTGCGCAAAACGTTGACGGGTCAAGTGACCGGAGTCGGATGTACGGGATGGGAACAACCATTTGGACATACGACCGGCATCATCAGATGTCGCGAATTGCGGGCGAACATTCATGTAGGTTGATAATGCTTTTTGTGCGGATTCCGACAGAGGCACCATGCGTTCGCGTCCGCCTTTGCCTTCCACCATAATGAACTGGCTGCCTTCGGCAATCGCCGCGGTTGGCAGACCGACCAATTCGGATACGCGAAGACCGGTTGCATAGAGGAGTTCCAGCAAGCAGACCAGACGAATGCTTTCTGCACCGCCTTGACCGTTGGCCACACTGATTAAAGTGTCCACTTCGGCTTCGCTCAGCGTTTTCGGCAGTGTACGGGTTTGTTTCGGGCTGTCGATTGTCGTTGTCGGGTCTTCTTTCCGGATATTTTCGGAAACCAGATAACGGTAGAATTGACGCAAAGCAGACAGACGGCGCGCAACGGTGCGCACAGCGATCTGATTGGAATGCGAACCCTTGGTATGGATTTTCGCGCTGAGATCCTGCAAATAAGCTTTGAGGTCATCAGGGGTTGCGGTTTCGATTTCTTTGTTGCGTTGCGCGCGCAGATAAAGGCTGACATCTGCCAAATCGCGCCAGTAAGCATGGCGTGTGTTCAATGCTGCACCGCGTTCGGTTGTCAACATATCAAGGAATGAATCTACCCATTTGGACAGATTTGGTTTAGGCATTGCTGGACGACCTGGACGAGCCATAATTATATTTCTCCTTATTAATTTCTTATTTGGTACCCTAACACTTCGTGCGTCAGAGCCATTGTTTCTTCAGTTAACCCCGCAGAATTAAGCGCCTCTAATATCTGATAAAGTGCTGCTGGGTGAAGTTGCTCCAGAGGTTTATCGTTTATTA
>DMIT01000135.1:5918-9209 GCA_003452275.1 Rhodospirillaceae bacterium
AGGTGTCAAGCTTAAAATATTGTCATAAGCATTTTTTGCGTCTTTTTGGGGATAATTCGCGTAATCCAAGGCCAGCAAGGTGGCTGTGACGTTATCTGGAGATGTTTGAGCGTTCGATTTCGCCTTTTCCAGCAGTAATTTGATTAAAAATTTCTCTCCTGATTCTATATCCTGCTTGGATGATTCGGATGAATGATCCAACGTTTGAGTTGCATAGGTCTCGTCAACCAGACGGGTCGGCAAATCCTGATTGGTCAGGGCCAAAAGACGCAGACTTATCATTTTATGCTGATTGGGAATGGCCATGTCGGATGTGGCATAAAGCGGGTAGAGCAAGGCTTCACGCGTGCGGTCGGTCGTTAATGTTAACAATTGGTCGGTGACCACCGGACTGTCAGGTGTTTTAAAGTATTCTTTTAAGAAAGCGTTATAAGGATTTGATATATCTTTTAAATCTATTGCTTTCATGAAGGCAATGGCTTGGGCGTTGTTGACGATACCGCGCGTTATTCCTTCTGCCAGCAATGGCAAGGTGGCGGCCGATGGTTTTGCATAATGTATTATGACGGACAGATGTTTGTCATCAATTTTGTCCAATTGATCCGCGGCCCCGACCAAGGCAGACAGGCGACCGCTTTCCATCATGGCGATGGTGCTGATAACATCCAGTGCATTAATGTCTGTGACCGTTGTAACGGACGGTTTGGTGATTTCGATATAGGCGCGAGAGGCATTGGCCAGTCTCAGCGTGTCATCATCGCCGGCCACAGGGCTAAGCAAGGCTTGGCAAAATATGTCGATATGCGACCAGAAGGCCGCATCTTTGGCCTTCAGCGATGCGTTGAATGTTTTCTGGTCAAGGCACGCCACTGCAATTTCACCATGCCCCAGCGAGGATTCGATGCCGGCTTGCGCCGCGAGCGGGGTCGGGGGATCGGATTCGTTCAGTTTATAAAGCTTTTGCGCATCATCGAAACTACCCAGATTGACGAGTTTGTTGAGGCGCAGTGCATAAATATTTTCATCTGTGTTCTTAGAGGGGGCGAGAGGAGCAGAAGGAGTTAAAGCGGCCTTTAAGGCCAGATCACGGACGGATTTATTATGGCTAACCGGCGCAGGAGTCCCCAGAAAAGCGATCAAGTCCTGTCGGGTAGAGTCTCCCCAGAAATTATTCTGAAAGCCATAGGCCGGACGCGGTGACAATAATTCCAGAGCTTTATTATCGGCGCTTGCCGCAGTCTCTCCTTCGGGGGCCGCGCGCGAGAGTTCATCCGTATTATTGGTTTGAACCGGCTTGATCTTGGACGGCATGACCTTAAGCGGCGTCGGAATAACCGGGGCCGTTTCACTGCTATCCGCCGCATAAGATGCGGTAGACAAGAGCAAACCCAGAGTAATGGCAGATGCAAGAAAGCCGCGCATGGAGATACCTTTAAATATTGGATAAATTATTGCTGGATTTGGACAGGTTTGCTGATTTCTGTTTGCGCGACGTGAACGTCGGCCACGCTCAGATAGACGAATCCGCCAACGACAACAACGATTATCAATCCGAGTAAGCCACCAAGTAGTTTCATAATATCTCCGTGTAGTTCTGTGATTCTAGAAATTTATTTATAAAACCGAAAGTGCTTTATGAACAGACCTTTTTCATTTATTTAAGAGGGATGATTAAAACACAAAGCAATATCGAGAATATTAAGGCCAATCTGGAAAAACCCATCGTGCTGGTGGGGTTGATGGGGGCGGGTAAAACGACGGTCGGACGTATTCTGGCCGAGATGCTGGGCTGGCCCTTTTTTGATTCGGATGACGAGATTGTCCGCGCAGCCGGCAAATCAATTTCCGCGATATTCGAGGAAGAGGGGGAACCGGCTTTCCGTGATCTGGAACGCATCACCATCCGCGGGTTATTGCGCGGCGGGCGCTGCGTGATCGGATCGGGGGGCGGATCAATGTCGATTCCCGAAACTGCCAATCTGATTTTGGAAAACAGCCTGTGCCTATGGCTGGACGCATCGGTTCCGGTTCTGGCCGAACGGACGGCAGGATCGGATCGCCCATTGTTAAAGCATGGTGACCCGAACGAAGTGTTGGCGATGCTGCTGGAAAAACGTCGTGCGGCTTATATGGAGGCCCATCTTCATATTCTGGATGACAATCTCAATCCGCAAGAAATGGCGAGCCGTATCTTAATGCAACTCTGCGAATATCTGTTTGAACATGATGCCATTGAAGATCAGGAAAAACATGTGCCGCAGGCCCTCTGCCTCACGGTCTCTTTGTTCGACCGCAGCTATCCGATTTTTATCGGCGCGAATTTATTGAATGATATCGATGTGTGGTTACCGCATGAATTTCATGGACGTAAAGCCTTTATCATTACCGACTATAACGTGCGCGCGGCGGTGACGGATAAATTCCAGGCGGCCATTGCCCCCTATATGAAATCGGTGGCGGTCATGGAGCTTTCGCCCGGTGAACAAACAAAATCATTCGACAGATTTCAGGTCGTGGTTGAATGGATGATTGAAAGCGGGATAAAACGCGACTCTCTAGTCTTTGCTGTGGGCGGCGGCGTCATCGGTGATCTGACGGGCTTTGCGGCGGCATCGGTTTTGCGCGGTGTCGAATTTATTCAGGTGCCGACGACATTGTTGTCCATGGTTGACAGTTCGGTCGGCGGAAAAACCGGCATCAATTCCAAATTCGGGAAAAATATGATCGGGGCTTTCTATCAACCGCGCGCGGTGATTGCCGATCTCGATGCTTTGTCCACTTTGCCGCAACGCGAATGGCTGGCGGGTTATGCCGAGATTGTGAAAACGGCATTGCTAGGGGATTCCGATTTCTTTACATGGCTTGAAATCAACGCCGATAAACTGCTGGAAAAAAATCCGGTCACGGTCATGCGCGCCATTGAAAAATCATGCAACATGAAAGCCGACATCGTCGCGCTGGACGAGCATGAGGAAAACGGAATGCGCGCCCGATTGAATCTGGGGCATACATTTGCCCATGCGTTTGAAAATCTGTGCGGATACGGGGCCACTCTGCTGCATGGGGAAGCCGTGGGAATCGGGTTGGTACTGGCGGCGCGTTTGTCGCGCGAAGTCGGTCATTTGCCTGAAAAAGATGTGGTGCGTATCATTCATCATTTGAAGAAAATGGGTTTGAAAACGGAAATTCGCGACATCGGTCTACCCGAGGGAACAACTATCGACCAGATCATTGACCTGATGCGCAAAGATAAAAAATCGACACAGGACGGAATGGTATTCGTGATGATGA
>DMIT01000158.1 GCA_003452275.1 Rhodospirillaceae bacterium
TAAAAATGTATGATTCTGATTTGAATTGATGATATCTCGGAGCGAATTTTTTATGATCTATCAGTTCGTTTTGCTGTTTTGATTTTTTAAATCTTCGCAGTCATTGAAAAAACGAAGATGCAGCTTTACCCGCGATAGAGGTGCGGGGCAAGTAAGGGCTATCAGCCTTTTTACATCTTAGGAAATAATGCCTATAATGTCAAATGAATTTATGAGGTCTTCAAAGAATAGAGAACATAGAGTCGCAATGCGCTGGATAGATTTGTTTGGCGCGCTGTGTCTATGTCCTCAATAAGAGATGAGAGGCTTTGATTATGAGCGGAGGCGATGCGGATTAATTCATCCCAGAAAGGTTGTTCGAGAGACACGGAGGTCGAGTGCCCTGCGATATTGACAGTGCGTTTGATAACAGGGGCGGATAAATCCGCCCCGTTTGTATCTTTATTTATTTTTTGCCTAGTCACGGGGACGTACCATGTCTTCAGGGATGATCCATGATTTGAATTGTTCTTCGGTCATCAGGCCGAGGGCTTTGCCGGCTTCGAGCAGGGATGTTCCTTCATGATGCGCTTTTTTGGCAATCTTGGCGGCGTTATCATAGCCGATATGCGGGTTGAGCGCGGTCACCAGCATCAGGCTTTCATTCAGCAGTTTTGAAATGCGGCGTTCATCGGCTTCGATACCCACCACACAATTTTCAGTGAGAGAGCGGGATGCATCGGCGATCAAACGGATGGATTGCAGCACGTTGAAAATAATAACCGGTTTAAAGACGTTCAATTCAAAATGCCCGTTAGATCCGGCGACGGTGACGGACACATGGTTGCCCATGACTTGCGCGCAGACCATGGTCATGGCTTCGCATTGGGTCGGGTTGACTTTGCCTGGCATGATGGATGAGCCCGGTTCGTTTTCAGGCAGGATGATTTCACCGATGCCGCAGCGTGGGCCGGAACCGAGCAAACGGATATCATTGGCAATTTTCATGAGCGATGTGGCGATGGTATTCAAAACGCCCGAAACTTCGACCATTGCGTCATGGGCGGCCAGGGCTTCGAATTTATTTTCGGCGGTGACGAATGGCAGTCCGGTGATTTTTTCAACATGGATCGCGAAAGCTTCGGCAAATCCTTTCTTGGAATTGATACCGGTGCCAACGGCAGTGCCGCCTTGCGCCAGTTGCATCAGGCGGGGGAAGGTTGCCTGCACACGGTCAATGCCATATGCGATTTGCTTGGCGTAACCGGAAAATTCCTGCCCCAAGGTCAGCGGGGTTGCATCCATCAAATGGGTGCGGCCGATTTTGACGATATGGTCAAATTCTTTGGCCTTTGCATCCAGTGCGGCGTGGAGGGTTTCGAGCGCAGGGATCAGTTCATGGATAATTTGTTCGCCCGCTGCAATATGCATGGCGGTCGGGAATGTATCATTGGATGATTGGCCCATATTCACATGGTCGTTGGGGTGAACAGGTTTTTTGGAACCCATGACGCCGCCCAGAATTTCAATCGCGCGGTTGGAAATCACTTCGTTGGCATTCATATTGGTTTGTGTGCCCGAACCGGTTTGCCAGACGACCAGAGGGAATTCACCGGACATGCGACCGTCCATGACTTCTTCGGCGGCCTGAATAATCGCTTGTCCCAGTTTGGTATCCAGAACGCCCAATTGCATATTGGTTTGCGCGGCGGCGGCTTTGATAACGCCCAATGCGCGCACCAACGGAGCCGGCATTTTTTCGCCGCCGATTTTGAAATTGCCCAAAGACCGTTGGGTTTGTGCCCCCCAATATTGGTTGGCAGGAACTTCGAGTTCGCCAAAGGAATCGGTTTCAATACGAATAGCGGATTCAGTTGATTTAGCAGCGATAGTGGTCATGTTAAGAAGAATCTCCAGTTGGTTGATACAGGTTTCTTTTATAGGATTTTTGCCGCTCCGAGAAGAGCAGATAAAAAGCCTTTAATATTTTCATATTAAAGGTCAAACAGGTTGGTCAAATTGTCCACCAAGGCTTCGCCCAATTCGGTTGCATCGGCGATTGTAAGCGCGCTGGAATAATATCGCGTGACATCATGGCCGATGCCGATGGCGGTCAGATCGACTTTGCCGATCATCTCGACCCAGTTAATCACATGGCGCAAATCCTGTTCCAGAATATTCACGGGATTGACGGACAAAGTGGAGTCATCGACGGGCGCACCGTCTGAAATCACCATCAGGATTTTACGGGCCTCGCCGCGCGCGGCAAGGCGGTTATATGCCCAGACCAAGGCTTCGCCATCAATATTTTCTTTCAGCAAGCCTTCCTTGAGCATCAGGCCAAGATTTTTGCGTGTGCGGCGATAGGGGGCATCGGCGGATTTGTAAATAATGTGACGCAGGTCATTCAACCGCCCGGGTTTGTCGGGGCGACCATTGGCAATCCATAAATCACGCGATTTTCCACCTTTCCATGTGCGGGTGGTAAAGCCCAGAATTTCGACCTTGATCGCGCAACGCTCCAAGGTGCGTGCCAGAATATCGGCGCACATCGCGGCGGTTGTAATAGGGCGCCCACGCATGGAACCGGAATTATCCAGCAGGATGGTGACAACCGTATCTTTAAATTCGGATTCTTTTTCCTGTTTGAAACTGAGCGGCACAGTGGGGTTGGCCACGACGCGGGCCAAACGGCTGCTATCCAGATAACCTTCCTCCAGATCGAATTGCCAGGCACGACGCTGGCGGGCCAGCAATTTGCGTTGCAGGCGATTGGCAAGTTTCACGATCACGCTTTGCATCGACACTAATTGTTTATCCAGCAATCCGCGCAGACGGAATAATTCATCGTCATCCGCCAATTCCTCGGCTTTGACTACTTCGTCAAATTCGGTGGTATAGATGGCATAGGTTGTGCCGAGGCTATTGGCGGCGTCTTTGCGGTTATCGCGGACTTCACCGATATTTTCATCTGCGGCATCTTCGCCCAAAGGGGCGGTTGCCGCTTCGTCTTCCATGCCGGATTCAGAAGATTCTTCGGATTCTGCTTCGTCGGTTGCCTCTTCGGATGGAGAGTCTCCTGAACTCTGTTCCGCTTCCTTTTCATCCTGATTTTGATCGGACTCCATATCGGACTGATCGCTGGTTTCATCCTGTTCGGGCGGTGGCGGCGGAGTTTCTTCCGCAGGTGTAGGATTGTCGCTTTCTTCCTCGCCACCCAACATCTCCAGACGGCGCAGAACATTGCGTGTCTGGCGTTGAAAATCATCCTGATTATTCAGGGCTTTTTCCAGTTTCTGGAACCAGTCATCGCCCAGACGTTCCTGAATCCACGGGGCCCATAAGTCCGCCAGTTTTTGGGCGGCGGGCGGTAACGGTTCTCCGGTTAAATGCAATCGCGCCAGAAGATGCAGGGCATCGGGCAGAGTGTCATTTCGCTGACTGTTCAGGTTGTGATAGCCCAGTTGGGTATATTTTTCATCCAGAACGATATTCAGATTATGACGTATTCCCGCCATGTCGCGGGCGCCCAACGATTCAATACGTGCCATTTCTAACGCATCGTGAATTGTCTTGGCACGTTCATCTGACGGTGCGTTTCTGGCATGGAGTTTGGGGTTATGGTGCCGCAGACGCAGCCCTTCGGCATCGGCAGTGCCACGCATAACTGCGCGGTCGCGGTCATTCAGTTTCAGGGCAGGGGTCGGGAGACGTGCGCGGTCGGGGGCGGTCAAAGACAGTTTCTTATTCAGTGTTTCAGTCGGGGTATAAGTCACCTCAATCTCGCGCTTCCCCGCAATCGCCCGCAGAGTTGCGTCGGTTGCTTGCTTGAAACTTTCAGAATCGGGAGGGGGCGAGGTGGTCATCAGGTTTTATAAAACTTTGCGAGTGTGAAAGATAGTGTATATATGAAAATAAAATGACCTCTTATTATCCAGCAATCGTGAAAAGCCCGCGCTTTTAGATTTCTATTGGAAAACATGAAAAAAACCGTTGCTTTTGGGCGTTAAGGCAGACTATACCCTAGACATGCTTTGGACCAATCCTCTTTCAAAAAAACTACCTGATTATGGCATCATCTCCAATCTGGAGGAAAAGAAGGCTGTCGCTGCGAAACTGGCCGGCGAAGTCAAAGACGGACAGATTATCGGCGTTGGATCAGGTTCCACATCCTTTCTGGCATTGCAGGCGATTGCGGCGGCCGTTACCGAACGTGGTTTCCGTTGCCGTTTTATCCCGTCATCGCGCGAAATTCATATGACGTGTCTGGCGTTGGGGCTGAATGTTGCTTCTTTGCTGGATGCGCGCCCTGACTGGTATTTTGACGGGGCCGACGAAGTTGACCAGCAAAATAACCTGATTAAAGGCCGTGGCGGGGCCATGACCCGCGAAAAGATGGTGATGGTGGCCGCACCAAAAACCTTTATTCTGGTCGATCAAAGCAAGTTTGTCGAAAAATTAGGGCAAAAATTCCCTATTCCGGTTGAGGTCAATCAGGAAAGCGCGAACTATGTCGAAGAACAGCTTTTGAAAATGGGCGCGGTCGAAACGATGGTGCGTCCTGCCAAAGGCAAAGACGGTGCGATTGTCACAGAGTCAGGCCATTTTATCATGGATGCCCGCTTTGCAGAGGTCAGCCCTGATCTCGAGAAAAGAATTAAGTCGATAACAGGGGTTATCGAGAGTGGATTATTCTGGGGGTATCACCCAGAGATTATGAGTAGTTAAAGCCAGCCCAAAAGGAGAATAAGCCATGTCCAATTCCAACGTACAAAAGAAAGAAACCGCAACCATGTCTGAAAATTCCTTTTTCCAATCCTCACTGGCGCAAGCCGATCCGGCTGTTTTCGATGTGATCTGTAAAGAACATAAACGCCAGCAAGACCAGATTGAACTGATTGCTTCTGAAAACATCGT
>DMIT01000109.1 GCA_003452275.1 Rhodospirillaceae bacterium
GGTTCTGCAAATACAAAAATTTTGAACAATTACATTTTTAACACTGGTGATGCCGGTAGTGCAGCAGAACAGGGCAGCGGTATTCGCGCTGATAAAACAACTAATCTTGTGATTGATAATAACAAAATTGACGGTGCAGTATGGGATGCCATTAAACTGGAAGGTGGCACGCGTGCCACAGTCCAAAATAATAATCTGGATAATCTGAAACGTGTAGGTATTTATGCTAGGGGTGTAAATGGTTTGACCCTGTCAAAGAACGATATTGATGTGGCTGGATTATATGGTATTCAGGTTGATAGTGTTCTTGGAAATGTTCTGATTGACAGCAACTCGATTGATTCAATCGGTTTAGATGCCATCTCCGTTCGCTATAGCGATAATGGCGTTAAAATCACCAATAACAAAATCGGCTACGGCAATGATGGCTTATTGAACATCACGGATGACACTGTTATCGGTCGTGACGGTATGGCGATCCTGTATTCTGCAGGAACAGAGGCAACCGGAAATAAAATCGCCCATACCAAACGTGATGGTATCCGTGTTGAAGGCAAGTCCAGTGTTGTTTTATCTGGCAATAATGTAGATTTGACAAGCCGTAATGGCATGTATCTGTTAAAAACGTCCAAGGCTCAAGTTGCTGATAATAAGATCGGAACAATTGCCCTTGATAACAATATCAATGGCGATGGTATTTTGGTCGAAGACTCCAATTTGGTGTCCATCAAAAGAAATACAATCACTGAAACAACGTCTACAGCCAATGAAATCGGAAGCGGCGTTAATCTTGTTAACAGCACGAACGTGACTGTTGGTGGCGCACCCGCTGATAAAAATATCATTAGCAATACTGAATGGGATGCGGTGAAGGTCGCAAACGGTAGTAATATTTTTATCGAAGACAATGACTTCGATAATTTGAAACGCGCCGGTGTTTATGCGAAGGGTACAAATGGCATTACCGTTCGTAATAACGATATTGATATTGCTGGAATGTACGGGATTCAGTTTGATAACGTCATAGGATCCAATATTATTTCCGGCAATAAAATCGATAAAATTGGTCTGGATGCAATTTCTATCCGGTACAATAGTAATAATGTTCAGGTTTTGAAAAACATCATTGGCTATGGTGCGGACGAGGCACTTGGTACTCCTGATGATCAGAAGACCGGACGCGATGGTATCAGTATTGTTTATTCAAAAGGTACGAATGTTCAGGAGAACAAGATTGCAAATTCCATGCGTAACGGGATCTATGCCGAGCAAGCAAAGAACACCAACGTTGATGGCAATATAATTGATCTGGCCAAAGGAAATGGCGTTTATCTGAATGGAGCCTCTTTCTCCAATGTTATCAATAATGTCATCGGCTTTGGATCTGCCACACCAATCGGCCTGAACGGAGTTAAAATTTCCGGTTCATCGGATATGAATCTATCGGATAATGATATTTCAAACGCATCTTTGAATGGCATTTATGTCGTGGGTGCGTCTGGAACCAATACAATCAATCGTAACGACGTTTATCAATCCGGTCAGGATGGTATTTTTGTAGATGGCTCTACTGGTTCATTGGCTGTCAATGAAAATTCTGTCTATGACTCTGCTGCTCACGGAATTGAAGTGCTCAATCCGGCTGGTACAGTTCAAATCAATGGCAATGATGTTCATGGCTCCGGTTGGAACGGCATTTATGTTCACGGCGCGGGCATGAGTGATAAAATGGCCCTTCAGTCCTTGTCTTCCTCGGATGTCGATCTCGAAATTATAGGGAATTTGGTTGAAGACAGTGATGAAAACGGAATTGCATTGAGCTATTTGAACGGATCTATCAATGTTGAAACCAATGATATTTCCAATAGCCTCAATGACGGCATCTTCGCCGAATATGTGAACCGGAATGTGTCTTCTCCAATGCTGGCATTGGATGATTCGTCCGTCCCATATCAACTGACAATCTATGACAATGATATTGATAACTCTGCCAATAATGGCGTTGAGTTGTACGAAGTCGGTGGTTTGGTTACTATTGATAGCAACCACATCACGGATTCTGCTTCAAACGGTATTCTGGCCTATAACTCTGGTTCATTGATTGAATCAGAAGGTTTTGCGCGTCAGGCTTTTGCAGGATATCAAAACCCGATTGAATTGCATATCGTTGACAATACCATCGAAAATATTGGTTTCGGTGATGTAACGGAAGAAGGTGAATCCTCTGCACAGGCAAAAATTCTTGCCGGTAATGCCTTCGCCTCTAACTACAATCCGTTCGGTCATGCGGCTGTTAATCTGGATATTTCTGGTGAAGGTTATGCCGAATTGTCGGGTAATAGCTTAGGAAATCACTTCGATTACGGTTTGGTTGCTTATTCTGGCATGATTGATCTGACAGGGGCCACGAATACTATTCGTAACACCAATATCGGTATGGGTTTCTATCCGACCGATACTATCCCTGAAACAGATACTCCGGAATATTTCGACTATCTGGCAGGCCTTTTGACCTTGGTAAATGACACAATCGGCACAACAGCTTTTGTCGATCAATCCCAATTATTTGTTGACCTCGGGTATGGTGCTTTCTATGCTCCGGGCACACCAACCATTCTGGATGGTAACAATGCAACTTACACATTGGGCGCATCGACGATTGATCCAGCGTTGAATGGTGGTGTGACATCTGATGAATACACAACTCTCGAAACAAGAATTAACCACTATGTGGATGCTCAAAATCGTGGATTGTTCTTCTTCAATGTATTCCCGACTGTTTCTCCTGCTGGCTTTGCAATTGATCAGAAAGACGTTCTTCGAAATGTTTTTGGCGTACCTTCGCCTTCAACAACCGGTGGCAGTTTGACAATTACAGCCTTGCCGAATATTGGTCTTCCTACGGCTCCTACCCCTACACCAGGAGCAGCAGGTGGAGCATTTAATCCTAACTTGATTGAACCGGCTGCCGGCGATGAATCTGGTACAGGGGCTTCTGATAACGATGTCGCTAATATCCAGCCTGCTGCTGGTGGAGATACTGCCTGTTGGTCTGATGCAACAACTTCGTTGGGGCAAGGTTCGCCAGTTACATTTAATTTTGGTTCCGGCCCTGCGGCCTTGTTACAGGATGCAGTGAATTGCGGAAGCGGACAGTCTCAAGCGCAACAGGGACAAGGTCAGGCCCTTTAGTCTCTGATTAGTTATTCTTTAAAAGGCCATGTACCGCTAAAGTATATGGCCTTTTTTTATCGGGAGGCATATAACGTTTGCAACAAAATTGCCGCGAATAGTGATGAAATGATAGATGTTTCAATTATAATTTGTACACGAGATAGATCTTCGATGATTGAAGGGGCACTCGATGCGATTGCGGGTTCAATCCGGAATACGCCGAATAAAATGACTGAAATCATTATTGTCGATAATGGGTCAAAAGATACAACCCCTCAAATCATTCGCTCTTGGCACTCACAAAATGCGGATATGCATGCCATCATGGTTCATGAAGGGAAAACAGGTCTGTCCAATGCGCGCAATGCAGGCGTTCAGGCAAGCAACGGTCATCTGGTGATATTTGCGGATGATGATTGTCGAATGGCTAAGGATTATATTGCGCAGGCAGTTCTTTATGACGAAGCCGATATCAGTCCCGTTATTCGTGGGGGGCGAATAGAATTGGGAAATGCAGATGATCTGCCGCTTACAATCAAAACCTCGAATGACAAAGAGACATGGCGAAAATCAGAACATAGCGCGAAATATAACACCATCCGAGGCTCCATCTCAGGGGCTAATATGGTGATGCGCCGATCTATTCTGGATAAAGTCGGAAAATTTGACCCGTTGTTAGGGGTGGGACAGAAAATTGCAGGTTCAGAAGACACTGATTATCTTTGCAGGGCCTACCTAATGGGTATCGATATTGAATATGTCCCTGACATGACTGTATATCATTTTCATGGACGGAAGAAAAAGGAAGACGCCCATAAACTTCTGAGGCAATACAATATCGGGGGTGGAGCCGTCTATTTCAAACATATGTTGGCAGATTTTGATTTGTTTCGGCCATTTATCTGGAATATAAAATGTGCAATCAGAGAGATAAAAACACGGCAAAATCTTTATTTGCCTGCATATGACTTTTCTTATCGAGGCGTTGTCCTATGCAATCTCTATGGAATGATCCTTTACGTGGGCTTGTCTCTTAAAGCTGTTTTGATAAAGAAATGGGTTCCTCTTGGGAAATATTTCTTTTCTCAAAAACGCGAGGGATATTAGAGTAAAAAAGAAAAGAGCCCATGCCGAAGGCATTCAAAATATCGACTTCGACAAATGAACGTGTCAAAAACATCAGCGAAATACTTAATAAGAAAACAGAAGTGACCGAGCTTCCTTCGGATATGATGAGTTTCATAGATTTGAAACAGAATGCAAAAATCATGGTGGCCATCGTGATAAGACCGATTGCCCCAAGATCTACCCATGTTTGTACAAATAAATTATGAAAGTGAAATCCAGATCTGGTTGAGATATAGAATTCTTCCCATAGAGCCTCTGCCGCTGGGCGCCCCTGAATCCAGAAGGCGGAATAACCATTTCCCAAAATCGGATTGTTCATTGCAAAACCGATGCCATCTTTCCATAGGTCTGTCCGTCCCGTTAATGTCCTGTCTTTTCCAAAGAAATCAAGAATTTCTCCATAAATGTCAATCTGGAATGCATAAAGACAGAAGGCGATGGATGCTGCTCCTATGAGGCACAATGACAAAACGATGGCCCGATATGATTGGGGGAGTTTTCCGATTATAAATCCGGCGCAGCAGATAGAAAGCACTGTTCCTGTCGATATAACAGATGACACTGAGTGGCTCACGGCAAGGCAAAGTCCCGACACCAGAAGCGGCAGGATTCCAAAGCTCAACTTTTGAACCAAACTGCTTTGAGCCGAGGCCAGCAGAAAGATTGCAGATATCACCCCGATCTCGGAATAGAAACCGACCATATTTTTAGAACCGAATAAATACTGGTACGATTCCGGGCCAGAGAACAGAGGGATTAGAAGCACGAAGAAAATGCCTAATGACAGGCCTTTCAGGAAAGTATCTAGTTCAACCCGTCTCATAATAATAATCGTACATATAATCATGGAGAGATATTGGGTGCCGCTATAGGCACTAATATTCGGATAATCAGACCAGATAGTCGAGAGCAGACAGTATCCGGCAAAGAATAATAGAAGCAGAGTATCTTTGGACGGACGCAGGGCGAATTCCTTTTTGTAATAGAGAAAAGGAAGCCACATCGCATACATGATAAGGATCGGAATAACACTGACCAGATGCGAATAGGCCATGATAAGGCATGTCACGGACACGAA
>DMIT01000029.1:0-1256 GCA_003452275.1 Rhodospirillaceae bacterium
TCAATCTCACGGGACGCTGGGTGACCTCGCCCGACAGTCATCTGGAATTCATTCTCACCAGTGCCAATAGCCTCGATGTGATTGAAATTCTGGCCCCTGATAAACAGGATGATTTCAAATCATGGTTAAAAGATGCCGACCCGTTATCGCTGACGCTCACCGCGCCGATCACCGCCCTTCAGGATGACCGCAAAACGGCCTCCTACCATCTTGATGTGGGAACCACCAAAAGCGCAAGGCAATTACAGGCCGATGGAACGATCATCTATGACAGTGCGAATGCCGGCATTCTTATCAATCTCCAAAAAACCGTGATCGGCATCGCCGGCGGAAAAATCGACATCTCGCCTTTCTCTTTTTCCTCGGACTATGCCGGTACGCCTCCGTTGTCCCTGCGCCTCGCAGTGACCTCGGTTGATATGGACAAACTGGCAAAAATCGCAGATGTCAAAGGCCTGAAGGCCAAAGGTCGTTTAAGCGGTACAATTCCAGTCACCTATTCCACCAACGGAATCATCTTCGGCAGCGGCAATCTGAAAAGCGAAGGTGCAGGAAGCTTTGCCTACGCTCCCGATGAATTCCCCCCTTCCCTGCAAGGCGATGATTCCCGCATGGAAACCGTCCGCAAAACCCTCAGCGATTTCCGATTTTCGAAATTCAACGTGGATATGAGCGGTTCCATGGACGATAAAATGAAAACCTCGATCTCTGCCGCCGGCACCAACCCCGCCTTCGGCGACCGCGAAATTCACCTCAACCTTAATCTCGACGGCGACCTCGGCGCCGTCCTGAAACAAACCCTGCAAACCGTAGATTTCAGCGACAAACTCAAATCCCAAATCCAGAAAAATAAAAAATAATTTTCCGAGACCACTAAGAAAATTTTCACCACAGAGCGCACAAAGCGCACAGGGAAAAAGTACAGGGGAAAATCACGAAATAGAATATAAAAAACTTCGTGACTTCGTATCTTCGCGTGAAAAGGTCAGGAGAAGAACTTGGTGCCTCCGTGTCTTGGTGGCAAATATTTTTGGGAGCAAGCCAGAACATGGCTATCAGGGCGTAAATTTTTTGAACCACGAAGGCGCAAAGGACACAAAGAATCACAAAGTTTCTTATCTCTGTGCTTTTCTCTGTGACCTCTGTGTTCTCTGTGGTGAGACTTAAAGATTAACTACAGAGGGCGCAGAGGAAAAGACAGGGATGTCTTTTTATCGTCAATTCAAATCAAAATCCGTCATTCTGGCGAAAGCCAG
>DMIT01000029.1:1349-8502 GCA_003452275.1 Rhodospirillaceae bacterium
CCGAGCAACGTCTGGAACAATCCCGTAAATTACGGGAACGGCAAATCTGGCTTCAATCCACCGGCCCCACCACCCCCGCAGGCAAAGACATCTCTTCACGTAACGCGCGCGGAATCCATTATCAGGAACGGCAGGAAATGAAGCTGATCTGCCGCTATTTGCGCACCCAGAATCACTATACNNACCGCCTCTTGCGTTTCGTTTTAAAACAAGGACATAGACATCCACCATCCGCGCAAAACCTCATGGAATTGCAATTATGTTTTTTTGAAAACGAACTAATAGACATTGAACGCCGGATGTTCGGCGGTTTGACGTTTTCCGAACTGATTTCGGACAATATCATCCTGTTTCCTGCCCCGCCGCCCCCGATGGTTTGATATGATGCACCCCGATACAGACAAGATCACAAAAATCAGTTACCATCATCACCGGTCACCGCCACCCCGTACCCGCAGGACAATCAGATGACATCCATCCGCCAGTTTTTCTCCTCCGCCATTGCCCCGGGGATTTTATTATGCCTTGCCACTCTCTGCGCACTGGTTGTTGCCAATACGGGGTTTTATGAAACTTACAACAATCTGCTGACCCGTCCGGTTTTCTTTCATCAATCGTTGCTTTTCATCATCAATGACGGGCTGATGGCGATTTTCTTTTTGCTGATCGGGTTAGAAGTCAAGCGTGAAATGGCAACGGGTCATTTATCCTCCATCAAGAACGCCATGCTCCCGTTGCTGGCAGCGGCAGGCGGGGCGATTGTGCCGGCTATTCTTTATATTCTGGTGAATAACGGTGATGCAGAAGCCATGAAAGGCTGGGCCATTCCGACCGCCACCGATATTGCCTTTGCCCTCGGCATCATGATGCTGTTGGGGAGCCGCGTTCCCAACAGCCTCAAAGTCTGTCTGGTGACCATTGCGGTGGTCGATGATTTATTTGCGGTTATCATCATTGCGCTTTTTTATACTGCGAATATCTCGCTGCTGCCCCTGCTCTTCGCTCTGGCAGGCTTAGGGAGCGCAGCCCTATTGAACAGATACCATGTGACGCGCTTGCTTCCTTACCTGCTGATCGGGCTGTTCGTATGGTTTTGCGTGTTGCAATCAGGTCTTCACCCGACTTTGGCCGGTGTCGCCATCGGCCTGATTATCCCGATCAAAATCCGTCACCGTCATGGCGAAAATCCGTCGACCAGACTGGAACATGCCCTGCATCCGTGGGTCAGTTTTATCATTCTGCCTGTCTTTGCCTTTGCCAATGCGGGCGTATCGCTGGCGGGACTTTCCTTCGGGGCGTTTTTGCATCCTATTACGTTAGGAATTATGCTGGGGTTGTTTTTCGGCAAACAAGCGGGGATTATGCTGGCGACCAAAATCGCCTGCCGTCTGGGAGTCGCGGAATTACCGGCCCATAGCACATGGCGCCAATATTATGGTATGGCATTGCTGACCGGAATAGGCTTTACGATGAGTCTTTTTATCGGTAACCTTGCCTTTACAAGCGGAGATCAGGCGATTGAAGTCAAGTTAGGGGTACTTTCGGGTTCGCTCTTGTCGGCCATCGCAGGAATTCTACTTTTATTATCTGCAACACGAAAAGAAAAGATGCCGGATCAAACATGAAAAACCTGCTGATACTGATGACGATGCCAATGATGGTTGCGGCCTGTACGCCGACCGTCAAACTGGAGGCACCGGACAAACCGATTGAAATCAACATGAATATCAAGATCGAACAGGAAGTCCGCGTCCGTGTTGAAAAGGATCTGGATAAGGAAATCATGGCCAACCCTGATTTGTTTGGCACGTCCAAACCGGCCAAAAAGAAATAGCAAACAGAGAAAAGGATAAGACCCATGAAAAAATTAATTCAAACCACCCTGATGACCGCGATCATAATCGGCTTTGCCGCCGGTTCTGCCTTTGCGATGGATTTAAGCTCGGCGAAATCATCCGGTCTGGTGGGTGAAAAGGCAAACGGCCTGATCGAAGCCACCCTGCCCAACCCGTCCGCTGATATCGTTGATCTGGTCAATACCACCAACGCAGGACGTCTGGATGTTTACAAACAAATGGCCGATAAACAAGGCATCCCGCTCAAGGAAGTTCAGGCAATTGCCGCCCAGAAAATCTACGACCTCGCCGCCCCCGGCGAATTCCTGATGCAAAACGGCAAATGGACTAAAAAATAAAGCAGCAGCTGAGGGGCCTGTCATGGTGGACAGGTGGCAAAAAAATTAAGGATAGTCGCAACTATCAAAGGTGACCTTGACGAAAGATTTTTCACCCTCGGTCAAGGTAAAGCGATATTCCTTGCCGCCTGCAATCACTGAATGCTGGAATGGCAGGGTTCCGGCTTTTTTCTCGTTCTCGCCATTGGCATTCTTAAAGGTCAGGCTGACCGGCTGGGTCGGGTCAAACCATGATTCCAATTGTCCTTCGCGGGTCTTGGCTGATGATCCGGTGCCCGATATCACAATTGCCCCTTCAGCAACCGTGACCACGCTATCCGACCCTTTATAGGCCGGTGTGCGAATGATAAAGCGTTTGGTAGACGGGTCAGAACAATTGCGCGGCGGGCGCGCGGAGCGCAAAACGAACGCCAGACGATCAGGGGCCATGCCGTCCGAAATCTGTTTCTTGACCATGTCCACAATCTCGCGCATCGGCCCGTCTGATGGAATGTCACGTTCATACTGGGTCTTCAATTGTTCGAAACGGGATGTGGCGGTCTGGGCTTCGGCGCGGATGGTGGTCAATTCATCCTGCATGGTTTTCAAACGCCCTGTCATGTCTTCGATTTCCAGTTTCAGCGTGCCGTTCTGAACCACCGCATTCTGCCCGCCAATAAAAAACCCGAATCCGAAACAGACCCCCATCAGCAGAATCAATAAAATAGTTTTATTGAATCGTTGGATAGCACGTTCACGATATCTGCTTCTGGGGTTATATTGCCCGATACTCATGGGGATCGTCTCCGTTTCATTGATCTATTCGTTCGTTCCGATGGAACCGAGATTTTTAAGGCCTAGCTGGACTGAAAATTCGGTCGCCGCCTCACCGGTATCTTTATCCGCATAAGACCGTCTTAACGTGGTCAGAACAGTAAAACATTGCCCGATATAATTCACGCCAATGCCGGAATAACGTAACCCTTGTTCCTCTTTGCTGAGGTCATAGCGCACATCCGTCAGGAGGTTCCAGTCTTCGTTCAGATGGTAAGAGGCCGAGCCATAAATCTGTTGCCGACTGTCCTGCAAATCGGTTCCATCCAGCGTACGGGCATAGAGATAGGTCGATGATAAAGACAAATCGCCCAGATGAGCAAACCCATACACTTCATGACGTTCGGATTGAAGGTTCTGGGATGCAAACTGGAACCGGTAATTCAGGCTGTATAAATCCTGATACTGGGCCATCACCTGCCCGACCAGATCTGATTCATCTTCGGATAATCCCGACCCTTTCGGGAAAGGATTTTGCCAGTCATCCAGACGATAACTCTGTCCCAGAAAGACCTCTCCCTTGCTGCCGTCTGCGGCATAGATACCTGTCCGCGCGCCATAGGTCACATGCGTGCCGTCTTCGACGCGGTCAAGACCGGGGAAGCGGTTGGGCTGGAAAATATTGACGGCATCAATCTGCACGTCCTGCGAATCCTCGTTCGGAATATCGGTGGTATTCTTGGTGCGCAAAGAAGTGGTCAAGGCAAAAGTCGGTTCAATAACCGCAAGGGCGGAACCGATATTTTTGGACACGGGATAGGACACGACATCATGGATATAAGGATAGAAGCGGAAAGCCTGCGCATCCCCTGCGCCACCCACGATGGATATTTCATCACGATCCGAAATCTGGTACGCGTCCACGCGGGAACTGATGGTAAACTGATTGACCAGACCGATTGGCAGCACATCCTTGCGTTCCCATGACGCATCCGCCGATGTCCGGAAGACGTCCTGTCCATTGCCCTTGCGCAACAGATTTAACGACGATAGATCCAGATTCCAGCGCCCACCCAACGTCGCGTTAGGGTCGCCCATGAAACTGGCCTGCAATTCAGGAAGGATATTCGGCTGGTCAACCGAACGGTCACTCACCCGCACGTCCTGAAAGGCCAGAGCGCGGGCAACGAAATAATCACGATCTTCGAAACGCTCGGCATATATCTGGTTTTCCAGGACGTTCTCGCTGGTGATATTATACTCTCTCAGATATTTATCATCAGAGGTCAGTTGGTTTTTAAAACCCGCGCGCCATTTATCGTTAATATCCCACAATCCCTTGCCGAACAGATGCCCGCGAAATTGTTCGGTGTCATCGGAATAGGTGCCGCTAGAATCAAATTCCATTTCCGCATGGTCATAGCGTTTGCGGTATGTTCCCAATAGTTGCGGATTGTTCTTCGAGAAAACCCGCGCCCCGATTGTAGCATCTTCGGACGGAGAAATACCCAAATAATATTTAGACGTCACCCCGAATCCCAAGCGGGAATTCAATGACATTTTCGGCATCAAAAAGCCGTCTTTCTGTTTGATGGTACCGTCGGTATGCGAGAAATAAGGGGTGTATAAAACAGGCACGCCATAGATTTCAAACTTCGCGTTTTTATATTCAATCGCATGTTCGTCTTTGTCATGGGATACTTCGTCCGCCACGATCTGCCACAAGACGGGCTTTTCGGGATGGGCCTTACATTCTTCGCATGGCGTATAGCTGGCATTCTTCATGACGGTTTTACCGCCTGTCTTCTTGCCTTCCGCCGCGGTGATGCGTGACCCGTCCGCCAGAACGGAACGCAATTTTTTGATATAGCCATCCTTGATCGAGCGTTGCAATTGCATCCGTTCGGCAAAATGGACATCGCCGTTGGTATCCATCATCGCCACATTGCCGACAGCCTCGACCGTGTCTTGGGGCAAATCATAAATCACCTGATCGGCCTTGATGATCTTTCCCTGCTGGGCGATTTCCACCTGTCCGGTGGCGGTAATGATCTGGCGCGTTTCGTCATAGGCCACGCTGTCCGCCAGAAAATCAACCTTATCCGGATCACCGGTAAAAGGGGGGTGAGTAGTAACCGATGCGGCCTTTGCCGTATCCTTGAAAGGCACGTCAAGGTCTTGTTGACCGATGGCCGCATGAGCCAAAGCAGCAGACAAAGTTATTCCGGCAGTACCGACCAGCAAAAGACTGACCAACGCAAAGCGGGAATAGGATCGACCCGGATATCCTGAAAAACGCGACATGAATACACTATATGGAAACGAGAAAATATAACTCCCTATTCTCGGGAAAATAGGGAGAGAAGTCAATCGCAGATACGTATGGAAATGAATTATTTCCGCAGGAAAGCCGGCATATTATCCTCATGGAATTTATCGCCCTCATCATCGGGCAGAACCGGATAACGGCGCCCCGATGGCTCTGGTCTGGACGATCTTTTGACCGTGACCAGTTTTGGTTCGGACGATTTGTCTTCACGGGAATGGCTTTCGGAACGGTCGGATCGGGATGACTTTCTGGTTTTTTCCGAACGGGCCGGTTTTGACGGAGCCTCTGCGCCTTCAGACGCAGTAGCCGCTTTCTCGGTGGGAATATCACGACCCACCAGCTTCACGATAGCCGCCACCAGTTTTTCATCATCAGCGGTTGCCAATGTCCATGCCTTGCCGCTTTGTCCGGCGCGACCGGTGCGACCGATCCGGTGAACATAATCATCGGCGTTAAACGGTACGTCATAATTGAAAACATGCGATACACCCGATACGTCCAGACCGCGCGCCGCCACATCGGAACAAACCATCAGCGAGATTTTACCGTCTTTGAAGGATTGCAATGTTTCGGTACGTTTCGATTGCACCATGTCGCCATGCAATGCGGCAGCAGAAAATCCCTTGTCAGACAACCATTTTCCCAGCATATCGACATCGCGTTTGCGGTTACAAAAAACGAAGGCGTTTTTAATATTCTCACGCTGGATCAGGTCACGCAGAACATATTTTTTGTCCTTGGGGGCTACCTCGATCATGCGATGATCGACAGTCGCCGCCGGAGACGCAGGCGGCGCAACCGATACGGATTTTGGATTACTGAGGAATTTGTCGGCCAGATTTTTAATTTCCGGTTGCATAGTGGCCGAAAATAACAAGGTCTGGCGGGTCATCGGAATAAAGGTAATGATTTTTTCGATATCGGGAATAAATCCCATATCCAACATTCTATCCGCTTCATCAATGACCAGAATTTTAATATCACTGAGCAGAATTTGCCCGCGATCAAACAGATCCAGCAACCGGCCCGGCGTTGCAATCAGGACGTCTGCGCCCTTCTCGAGGATTTTAATCTGGTCGCCCATCGACTCGCCACCGACCAGCAAGGCCTTGGTCAATTTATGGTACTTGCCATACTTGTCAAAATTTTCGGCGACCTGTGCCGCCAGTTCTCGCGTCGGCGCAAGAACGAGCGAGCGCGGCATCCGTGACCGCGCGCGGCCCGATGACAACATTTCAATCATCGGCAGGGTAAAGCTGGCGGTCTTGCCGGTGCCGGTTTGCGCCAGACCGATCAGATCACGGGCCATCAACACAATCGGAATGGCTTTTTCCTGAATAGGTGTAGGAGTGGTATAACCAATCTCTGCAATGGCTTTGAGTAATTCGTCACCTAATCCTAATTGAGCAAAATCCATACGTATCCGTTCGCGCTGCGCGTTATGCTGTTTAAATCTTCAATAGGGATGTTTTTTCAGAAAAAGTGATAAAAAGCAATGAATTAAAGCGATTTCGGCTCGATTTCATGAGAATGGTCATCTTCTATGTGATGCGCCAAAGGATGCGGGCGGAACATATCAAGGTGCAAAACATTACGGTGAACCCCGAAATAGATAATGATATTCAGGGCAAAAAGCAGCGTGGCTGCCAGCAAAACTTTGGAATTCTTGCTCTTTTGCGGGGTACAGGGCGGGTGCCCGCAGCCGGTATCGTGGCAATCCACCCGACGGCTTAAAAAATGCGCCACCCAACCGAGAGCGACCATCACCCCTGAAAAGACGATGACCGGAATTTCATAAACATGCATTGCATTATGAATATTCATAAGGAACCCGTCAGGGGACACAATAAATAATCCCACATTGGCAAAAGCGGACA
>DMIT01000076.1:0-7907 GCA_003452275.1 Rhodospirillaceae bacterium
AAGGAATTGGGCATATAGCTATATCCGACCCCGTAAGTTGTGCCGGCCACCACTGTTCCTGTTTGCACATCTGCCACTAAAGAACCTCCAACATTTGTGCTGCCGCCATATTTATTCCTATATTGGAACAATCTGTGGAAATTATTGGCGGTTCCATCGTTGATACGCATCACATCCCGTATGGTCACATTATCGGTTGCCGAACTATACAGGGTCGAGGTATTGGCAAATAATGTTCCCTCCCCCGCATTCCACCATGACGCCGTCGGAATCGTCATGACATCCGCCGCCCGGGTCACTGCCGCTGTGGTGGTGGGGATGTAGGATGTTGCGAATGGAGCTTGTTCCAATTGTGCTCCCCATAAGTAAACCCCCGATACCCCGTCAGTCTGAGGATTCAGTAGTAGTACTGGATATTGTGTATTTGTATTGGTTGAGCCGAATGTTGCCGTGATAGAACATCTATACCAGCCATTTGGTAATGCCGATATGTGATACGCGGATATTCCGGTTCCATACATTGTCGCTGTACCGGCATTGAGATCAAAAATCACATTCCCGTCAGCTATCCAACCGACTGTGGCATATATAACCATGGTTATGTATGACATATCTGCTTTTTTGGCGTAAACAGAATAGGTATAGGTTTGATTGGCCTGATAATTTCTGAAATAACCGGCATAACTCCCTCCAGCAACGCCGTTATTATACAGTTTGACTGCATTCATCGTGCCATCAGGCGATGTCGTTGCCGCAAGTTGAATGTTACTGCGCGCAAGATTCCACGAGCTAGTATTAAAGGTCATGCTGTAATTTAAAAGATTCGTCCTGCTTTCCTCAATCAAAATCCCTTTCGACTGATGAGTGACAGGATCATAATCAAAACGCGGAGTGTTGTTGGATACGGTTTGCAGGGTGCCTGTGGAATCGAAATAAGTGGCAACACTATTTCGCGCGAATGTTCCGCCTGATGCCGTGAGAAAGGATGAGAGGCTATTATAGGCGGTGCCATTCAATGTATATCGCCCTGATGCGCCGTTGGTAAAATCCATGCCGAGGGAAGGGTAATTGATTTTAATGCCTGTTGTATTGGGTGGGGTGAAAGTCAGCGTGGCATCATTACCTGCGATGTCTTTGATGGTTCCGCCGTTCAGATCAATCGGTGATGAAACGGTGACCCCATCCAGATCAACATCACCGATGGTTGGTGACAAGGTAAAGATCAGAGCATTGGTTCCTGTGCCGGATGTGTAGGTGGCGTAACGGGTATTACCGCCAACATCGATGGCAATACGTGGTGTGCCTGTCACTGTCACATTTTCAGACAGATTGATGGTAAAAGGAATATTGATCGCCGCCACAGCCACTCCCGACGTCATTGCGAGGAGCGACAGCGACGCGGCAATCCAGAATGTCAGTTTTTGCGCCTGCATGCGGATTTTCTGGATTCCAGCGTTCGCTGGAATGACGGGGGATATATAGGATTTCACCACAGAGAGCACAGAGGTCACAGAGGGTAACACAGAGAAGAATAAATCTTCGTGATTCTTCGTGCCCTTCGTTGTTAATTTTTGGGTGAACCGCAGGAACGGAGCTATGATGTTACGGCAATTGGGGGACATGGCAAAAACTTTCCGGCATCAGCGTTGGGAAATTATGTGGTTAAAGTATATCTATTCTCCTGTTTTAACACAATGGGGGACGGTAGAATTCAGGGATTTCCTACCATGTGAATTGTTCTTTGAGGATGCGTTCTTCCAGTGAATGGCCTTGGTCGAATAATAGGCTTTTGGTGATAGGGGACTGAGATATCTCGACTGATACCACATCGCGGATTTCAACTTCGTCGGCGGTGGCGCTGACCGGACGATTGGCGGGGTCGAGGATATCAAAACGGATATGCGCCGATGACGGTAAAAGTGCGCCGCGCCATCTGCGCGGGCGAAAGGCGCTGATCGGGGTCAGGGCCAGAATTTCCGATTTGAGCGGCAGGATGGGCCCGTGGGCGGACAGGTTATAGGCGGTACTCCCCGCGGGTGTCGCGACTAATACCCCGTCGCAGATCAATTCATCCATGCGCACCACATGGTCGATGCTGATGCTGATTTTTGCGGCTTGGCGCACCTGACGCAGCAAGGACACTTCGTTAAAGGCAATCGATTCAAATGTGTTGCCGTGAATGTCCGTGGCGTCCATCGATAAAGGGTGAATGGTAACGCTTTCGGCTTGCTCTATCTTTTCAACGAGGTTGTCAAGCTGCGGGGCATTCATCAGGAAGCCGACAGAGCCTTTGTTGATGCCATAGACGGGAATATTGCGGCCCTCGCTTTTGCGCAGGGCATTGAGCAATGTTCCATCCCCGCCAATCGCTACGATGACTTCGGCCTCGTCAATGCACGTTTGCCCGAAACTGGAGACAAGGGTTTGATAAGTGCGTTCGGCTTCGATGCTAGCATTGGTCAGGAAATGGAACTTGCTTGTCATGCCCTTAAGCCTGTTCTTTTTTTGCAACCAGATGGGCGTTCTTCTCTCCCCATGCGTCCGGCGCGTGCAGAAATTCTTCGACCGATAACAAAGTCGCCTCATCGAAATATTTCAGTTCGCGCGCGACTTTGAGAACGGTCCACCAATCGGTGAGATAATGCAGCGTCATGCCGAATTCGTTCATATTGTCGATGGATTTCTGGAAGATGCCGTAATGAAACACCACAAAGCCATGCGATACCTGAGCGCCCGCAGCACGAATAGCATCAATGAAAACTTTTTTACTGCCGCCATCTGATTGTAAATCTTCAATTAACACAACATTGGCGTTTTCTTTGTCCATGCAGCCTTCGATCTGCGCCATGCGTCCGAACCCTTTTGGTTTTTTGCGGACATAGAGCATGGGTTTATCGAGTGTTTGTGACAGGAACGCCGCGTAAGGAATACCAGCTGTTTCCCCGCCGGCCAGATAATCCATATGTTCTCTGCCGACTTTGGCGTTCAAAATCTCTGCCCCCATATCCATGAGGATTTTGCGTTCTGCGGGGAACGAGATAAGGCGGCGGCAATCGGTGTAAACGGGGCTGATGCGGCCCGAGGTAAAAACAAAGGGCTCGCGGGAATTAAATAAAACCGATTTGGTATCCAGCAGGATTTTGGCAGCTTTTTTGGCAATTTCTTCGGATGGAGCGCTGATCATCGTTTTTTTCCTTCATATCATTTTGTTATGAATTACGATTAGCAGGTCGCACACGCAAAAAAAACAGTGTTTTTGTTAACATAATATACTTTGATGGTTTGGATAGGAAACGCTTGCGTTTTTGCGTGGGGGTGACTATAAACTCCTTTCAAAGTCACCGCAAAAAAGGATTTAAGATGGCACGCGTAACCGTTGAAGATTGTGTTTTAAAAGTTCCTAACCGTTTTGAACTGGTTATGGTTGCCGCTCAACGCGCCCGCCGCATTGGAACGGGTGCTGCTTTGACCGTTGATCGCGACAATGATAAAAACCCTGTTGTTTCCTTGCGCGAAATTGCCGAAAATACTGTTGAAGTCGAGGCGCTCAAAGAAGATTTGATCTCCAGCCACCAACGCGTCTTCCCGATGGATGATGATAAAGACGATGTGATCGAGGATATGCAAGGTGAAGAAGAGTGGAATGCTCTGGTTGCCGAAGCAAATGCAGGATTTGCAACCTCCGATGAATTCGGTGACGATGACGACGATGATGATGCCGGTATTGATGATATTGCCGGATATAAAGAAGAATAGATCAAACCAAAACCCGCTGATTAGGCGGGTTTTTTAATCTCTATTTTATAAATGCCTTCGGACACTTTAATCATATTCTGGGCGTGGTACAGTTCCAGCTTTTGGCGCAGGCGATAGATATGTGTTTCCAGCGTATGTGTTTCGGCATCATCGGCATATCCCCAGACGGATTTTAACAAATCTTTGCGCGGCAGTCCCGTTTCTCCTGCTTCGTAGAGATAGCGCAGCAAGAGACGTTCTTTGTCGGTCAAGCGGATATCATCCCCTGATTCCTGATGGGTCAGGATATTTTCCGCAGGGAAAAGGATGAATTCACCCAGATCAATCTGTTCATGTTCATCTTCGATATGGGATTCGCGACCGGATAATAAATAGCCGAACCTATCCATGATTTCGCCCAGACGAATGGCCCCCTTGGGGATTTCCAGCGAAGGAATGGCGGTGAATTCCGGCGCGATCCCGTGGCCTTGCTGCACGATCAACAGATCGGGCGCATGTGATGGATCAGTGGTGACGGTTTTCACGGTCGCCAGTTGTTCCTCGATCAGGCGTTGCAAAACGGGATTTTTGATATGCAGCAGCACATTGTGAATGGTCATGAATAATACCTTGGCAGTTATCTGTCGGGTGACTCTAGCATAAACTGGTACGGGGTTTGCAAAATATGTTGCAGGAGAGATTATTTTGATCAAATTCGCGCCGCCACCGCAGACTGTGCAAAGCCCCGAAAACAAGGCATTTTCAATGGTTTCCGGGAAAAATGACCGCATGGCGGGCAGCGTTCCCGTGTGGAAAGATGTGGCGAGTTTCGCGGAAAATATTGCCGATAAAGGGAATGTCGCCGGAAAAGACAAATCGTTCGGATTTGCGGATATCGTGGATATCGTGAACCCGCTTCAGCATATTCCGGTGGTCAGCAATCTTTACCAATCGGCGACAGGTGATACGATGGGGGCCATTGCCCAGATTGTGGGCGGGGCCATTTTCGGCGGGCCGGTGGGCGCTTTGGTCAGTGCCGGTTTTGTAGCTTATCACGCCGCCAAGGAAAGCGAAGTAACGGGCGATCCGCAGTTGTTGGCAGGAACGACAATAGCCCTCGCCGATTTGCGGCAGGGCTATAAACCTTATAATTCTTAAATAGAAACATCCTCTTGAGATTCAAGTGTAAACACTTTAAAATCCAGAACAATTCAGCTTCTAGAAAAGGTGTTCCATGAACGAAACTCCCGCAAAAAAATCAAAACTGCGCCGTTATATTGTGACCGGTTTGATAACATTATTTGTTTTGGCGTTGCTCGGGGGGACTGGTTTCATGCTGTTCATGAAAATCAAATTTGCCGATTTCCAACCGCCGATGGAGCCGGCCAATGTTATTTTAAGCCCTGTTGTCCCTTATGAATTCAAAGACACGATTGAAGCAATCGGCACGATTACCGCCAGTGAATCGGCGACCATCACCGCCACGGTGACTGAAACGATTAAGGCGATCAATGCGCAGGAAGGCCAATTCGTTGCCAAGGGAACATCCATCGTCGATCTGATTTCGGATCAGGAACAGGCAACGCTGGATCAGGCGTCGAAATCCTATGGCCGTTATAACCAGTTGGTGAAAAATAATCTGGCGAGTGCTGAAAAACGCGATGAGGAACAGGCCAGTTTCAATGTGGCCAAAGCCCAACTGGACAAACGGAAAATTGTGGCGCCGTTTGACGGTTTCTTGGGAATCCGCCACGTCAATGTGGGCGATGTGGTGCAGCCGGGAACCGTGATTACCACTATTGATGCCATTGACCCGATCAAATTGGACTTTGCGGTGCCAGAGGTCTATCTCGCGGCGCTCAAACAGGATATGCCGATTGAAGCCACGTCGGCGGCGTGGCCTGATACGGTGTTCAAGGGAAAAATCTATGTTGTGGATTCGCGCATTGATACCGACTCCCGCGCAATCATGGTACGGGCTATCATGGAAAACCCAGATCATAAATTGAAACCGGGTTTGTTGATGAAGGTGCAAATTATCCGTGATGTCAAAACATCGCTGGCTATTCCTGAATCGGCTATTCAATCGGCGGGTCAGAAAAAATCTGTCTTTGTCGTCGGGGCCGATAAAAAAGTTGCTGAAAAAGTCATTCAGACAGGTCAGCGCGAACCGGGCGTGGTCGAGGTAACGTCGGGGCTTGTCGCAGGGGATAAGGTGATCATCGAAGGTCAGATGAAAACAGGAGACGGGGCCACCGTTCATATCGCGAGTGAAAAGACGCTGCAAGACATCGTTCAGGATGATGCAGGCTACTCCATTCCGCGCAAGCAGGACTCTTTGAGAAATGATTTCAAAATCACACCGAAAGATCCAGCCGCCGCAACAACTGAACCAGTTACAACTGATGGGCAGGCAAAATGATTCTTTCCGATGTTTCTATCCGTCGTCCTATTCTGGCAACGGTTATCAATTTATTGGTTATTATTGTCGGGCTGGTGGCTTTTTCAAAGCTTGAGCTTCGCGAATATCCGGATATTGATCCGCCGATTGTATCGGTCGAGACGATTTATACCGGCGCATCGGCGCAGGTAATCGAAACGCGCGTCACCAAAATTCTCGAAGACAGTATTTCGGGGATTGAGGGGGTGAAGTCTATCGATTCGTCTTCGCAGGACGGGATATCGACGATCTCGATTGAATTTACACTGACCCGCGATGTGGACGAAGCCGCAAGCGATGTGCGCGACCGTGTGCAACGTGTGCAGGCCCAATTGCCGGACGAAGTCGAGGTTCCGCAAATTTCCAAAGTGGATGCGAACACCCAACCGATTTTCTGGATCACCTTTAACAGCCAATATCGTGATGGTCTGGAATTAACCGATTACGCCACCCGTTATATCAAAGACAAATTGTCGGTGGTGGACGGCGTGTCCAGCGTGCAAATCGGCGGTGAACGTCGTTATGCCATGCGTATCTGGGTTGACCGTGATGCGATGGCCGCGCGCAATATTACGGTGCAGGATATTCAGGCCGCGCTTCAGCAACAAAATGTCGAGCTTCCTGCGGGACGTGTTGAATCTCTGGGACGTGAATTCTCGGTGCGGGTAGACCGCATGTATAATAATCTGGTCGATTTCAGCAATCTGCCCATTAAACGTAGCGCGGATGGCTATGTCACCCGTTTGAAAGACGTGGCAAAGGTTGAAAAAGGGGCCGAAGATGACCGCCGCGAACTTCACTATAATGGCGTTTCCACCATCGGTCTGGGCGTGGTGAAACAATCCAATGCCAACACATTGGATGTGATTTCGAATGTGAAAGCCGAAATGGAAAATATCCGCAAAACCCTTCCTTCGGATATTACGATGGAAACCGCTTTTGACTCAGGCCTCTTTATTGAAGGTGCGGTGCATGAGGTTTATTTTACGCTGGTTCTAACACTGGTGTTAGTGGTGTTTGTGATCTGGGTGTTTCTGGGTGATTTACGTGCCACGATTATTCCGACATTGGCTATTCCGGTCTCGCTGATCGGGGCCTTTATCGTATTATGGGCGCTGGGCTTCTCGATCAATCTTTTGACGTTGCTGGCACTTGTTCTGGCGATCGGTCTGGTCGTCGATGATGCGATTGTGGTTCTTGAAAATGTCTATAAACGCATTGAACATGGGGCCCCGTCTTTGGCATCGGCGCAAATCGGTACAAAACAGGTGGCCTTTGCCGTTATTGCAACGACTTTGGTATTGGTCGCGGTGTTTGTTCCGGTGTCGATGATGTCTGGTAATTCCGGTCGTCTGTTTACGGAATTTGCGTGGGCGATTATCGGGGCGATTTTATTTTCGGCCTTTACCGCCTTGTCCTTGACCCCGATGCTATGCTCCCAGATTTTAAAACGTATGACCGATGATGATGGCGAACATAGAACCAATTTCGTGACCGCATGGGTGAATCGGAAACTGGATAATATTGCCGATGCCTATGCCGGATTGCTGGATAAATTATTCGGACGTCCGTTATGGGTCGTGGCTTTTATGTTCCTCATGATCGCGCTGGGTGGATTTTTTAGCCACTATATCGCAACCGAATATGCGCCGAAAGAAGACCGTGGTTATTTCTTTGCGTTTATGCAGGCCCCCGAAGGCGCTTCCTTTGAATATACGAAAAGGAATTTGTC
>DMIT01000076.1:7922-15798 GCA_003452275.1 Rhodospirillaceae bacterium
AGCCAGATCGTCTGGGGAGATTTTATGAAGGGAACGCCGGGCGTATTTCAGGATTTCATGAGCATTCCGGGCATCATGGCTTTTCCGATCGAACCGGGATCATTGGGACAATCGGGGTTTTCCCAGCCGGTGCAGTTCGTTCTGGCGGGAACGGATTATAAAGAGCTGGCCAAATGGCGCGATTTGCTGAAAGAAGAAATCAAAGGCAATACCCAGCTTCGTAACCCTGATTGGGATTATAAAGAAACCAAACCGCAATTGATCGTGGCGATTGATCTTGATAAGGCGGCTGAACTGGGGGTCAGTGTTGCCAATATCGGTTCCACGCTGCAAACCTTTATGGGGTCGTTGCAGGTGACCAATTATCTGGATAAAGGCGAACAATATGATGTGATGATTCAGGGAAGTGACGCTGACCGGATGCGTGGTGCCGACATGACCGGCATTTATGTGCGGTCTGACCGTTCGGGAATGCTGATTCCGTTATCGAACCTGATTACCTATCATGAAACTGCTGATTCCGGTTCTCTCAATCGCTATAACCGTTTGCGCGCTGTCACTCTGTCGGCCAGTTTGGCCCCTGGCTATACGCTGGGGCAGGCGCTTGAATATCTTGAAACTTCGGCACGGAAAGTTCTTCCGTCCGATGCGCGGATCGATCTTAAAGGCGAGTCCCGCGAATTCAGGGAAACCGGATCGGCGATTTATTTTACCTTCCTGTTTGCGTTGATCGCCGTGTATCTGTTCCTTGCGGCGCAGTTTGAAAACTGGGTGCATCCGCTGGTGATTATGATGACGGTGCCATTGGCGGTGGTCGGCGCTTTATGGGGGCTGTTCCTGTCCGGTGCCACGCTGAATATCTATACCCAGATCGGGCTGATTATGCTCGTCGGGTTGGCGGCCAAAAACGGGATTCTGATCGTTGAATTCACCAATCAATTGCGTGACGAAGGCTATGAATTTATGAAAGCCCTTAAGACTGCAGCTCTGGCCCGTCTGCGTCCGATTTTGATGACCTCTTTTGCAACGGCGGCGGGGGCTCTCCCGCTGATCTTTGCATCAGGCGCGGGGGCTGAAAGCCGTTTCCCTATCGGGGTCGTCATTTTCTCTGGCGTGATTTTCTCGACAGTCTTTACATTATTCGTGGTGCCCAGCTTCTATGCGATGCTTGCAAAACATACGAAGTCGCCTTTGTCGACCGGTCGTAAACTTGAGGCTGAATTAAAAGCACTGGAAACCGAGAAATAGGTTCGGGGAAGCCCCTAAAGCTTAAAGCTTTCGCCCAGATAAACCTTGCGGACATCGTCATTATTGACGATGTCGTCGGGTTTTCCTTCGGTCAATACTGTCCCGTCATGCAGGATATAAGCGCGGTCGACGATGCCCAGAGTGTCGCGGACATTATGGTCGGTAATCAAGACGCCGATATTGCGGTTGCGCAATTGACCGATCAATTCGCGAATATCATTGACCGCAATCGGGTCAATCCCTGCCAATGGTTCGTCCAGCAAAATAAAATGCGGGCGGGAGGCAAGGGCGCGCGCGATTTCGACGCGACGGCGCTCTCCGCCCGACAGGGCAATCGCAGGGGTGCGACGTAAATGCGACACCGAAAATTCTACGAGTAAATCTTCCAGTAACGCTTCCTGATCTTCCATGTTCAGATCATCCTGAGTCTGGATAATCCCTTTGATATTATCTTCGACACTCAGACCACGAAAGATTGAAGCCTCTTGCGGTAGATATCCTATCCCCATACGTGCGCGGCGATACATGGGCAGGGTGGTGATTTCTTCGCCATCAAGGGTAATGTCACCGCCATCGGGTTGGATCAGGCCGGTGATGATATAAAAACTGGTGGTCTTTCCGGCCCCGTTCGGGCCAAGTAAAGCCACGGCCTCCCCACGCCGGACATGCAGGGACACATCACGCAACACTGGACGTTTTTTATAAGATTTAGACAAATGGTCTGCCTGTAATCCCCTTGGCAAAGCCGATGTCTCTTCCCGTTTTGAAATCATACCCATTAGTGGCCAGCCTTGGTAAGCGCAAGGCGGAGGCCGAGGGCAATCAGGGCACCGCCACATACGCGGTCAATCCATTTCGAATAGCGGATGAATCTGTTACGGACAGCCGGTGTGGTTAAAACAGTTGCCACAATTGAAAACCAGATAGCTGTCATTACAACGCACGTGATCCCGTAAACGGCACTGACCCAATGTGAGATATGAGGGTCTAATATCTGGGTAAAAAGAGCGAGGAAAAACAAGGTGGCTTTGGGGTTAAACAGATTGGTGATAAAGCCGCTCCGAAAAGCTTGCCAATCAGTCATCATATTTTTTTCGGTAGGGGAAGATGTATCATCCATCGAAAATCCTTTTGAACGCAGGGCCGAAATACCCACGTAGAAAAGATAGGCCGCACCGATAAATTTCAAGATGTTAAAAATCAAAATAGATTGGGAAATCAATGTCGCCAAACCCATCAGGCAATATGTTACATGCACGGCTACGCCAGCGGCGAAACCAAGGGCCGTCATCATCCCGGTATGGCGGCTATATTGAATGGAATTGCGCACAGCAATCACAAAATCCGGCCCGGGGGATGCAAGGGCAATCGTGAAAACACCGATCAAAATACCCCAGTTTAAGAAAAAATCCTGCATATCATCCTCTAATTTTTCTGTTGGGAATGGGTAAAGAAGACGCCTTTGACGCGTTGGGAGCTGCCGGCACTCGTCATTTTGCTGACATGGTTGGTTAGATCCACTTCCGCTTTGTCGCCTTCCAGAAGGTTGGGCCCTTGTGTCACTTTCACCTGACCGATCAATTCGGCTAAGTTGGTGGTGGCGTTATAGGTTGCTTTGTTACCTGTGGCTTTTTGTTCGCCGTTGACGATGACGACATTGCCATCTGCTTCGGCATGGTCGAGCAGATTGTTTTTAGTCCATACACTGATTTTATCGGCTTCCAGCGTATCTTTGCCGTCTTTGACGATCTTCGGGCGGGTGCCGCTCAGAACCGCCTGTCCGGTGATCAAATCATAAACGACCTTATCCCCCGTTGCGACATCGGTGGCGGTTGACAAGGTGACGTTACCATCGGCCGTCAGCAGGGTGATGTCGCTGCTATTCCCATCTTTGCCTGCATAATGGGCTGTCAATAAATCTGCTTTGACCGTCAAGGTGCCTTGTGTGGCAACAGCCTTGCCCCGTGCAATATAGGTTTTATCGGTCTGGTTCCATTCCAGTGCTTTATCCGCCGTGATTTCCAGAGGCGATTTCTCATCTGCGGCCAGAGCGGGAACAGATAATAAGGATAAAGCGATAAACAGGTGGGTTTTCATGGTCATTCACCTTGAGGAGGGGGGGGCGGAGGAAACAGGTTCTGCCTTACGCAAGGTTAATTTTGCAGGGCCATTGAAGATAAGAATTTTGGAATCGCCATTGACGTTCAGGCCTGACGCCGTGATGTCTGCTTGCGGGCCATGTCCGGTGACGGGGGTGTCAGAGGTAATGATCTGCCCCGTGACATCAATATTCATTTTCTGGGTCTGAATTTTATATCCGCTGTCATTCTGCACCTCGACCGCGCCATCCAGCATCAGCCCCTTCTCGGCTTGTTGATATTCGCCATTGATCGCAGTCAGGGATACAGTGCTGCCGGATTTCAGAGTGATATTGGCAACCGGTTTGTGCAAGAACAATGTGTTCATATCTTCGGCGTTTTGTGTGGCTTTATCCGCGGTAATTGAATAAGGCTGCCCGCTATTATCTTCGGACTGGAATTTGGGGTTCACCAACTCGTTCTGGCTGACTGTTTGCGGTGAAATTTCTTCGCGCGGGACGGCGGTCACGGAATTGTTGTCGCTTTTCCACGCCATAATAATCACGATGACTGCTAAAGCCGCCACCGGCAGGATCAGGCGCATACTGCGGACGATTTTACTATGGCGTCTGGATTTTTTATTATTATGCTGGATATTTTCATCACTGCGGATCAGCAAATCAATATGTTCATCATCTTGTGATGCCATTTCCTGATTTTCCGGTAATGAAGAATTGACCATCATGGTTTAGGCAATCCCCGCCTTTAACAATTCCTGAATGCGGATCAGGCCCTGCACTTGTTTATTTTCATCTGCAATAATCAGGGATGTGATGGGGGATGCGGCGGAATTCAGCATGATATCCAATGCTTCGGCCGCCAGAATATGCGGTGAAATGGTGCGCGGGTTATGGCTCATAATATCTTGAACTTTGCGTGATAATAAATCCGCGGCCATATGGCGTTTCAAGTCCCCGTCGGTAATGATGCCCAGTAATTTTTTGTCGGCATCGACGATAATCACCGACCCCAGATTTTTTTCGGACAGGGTGATGATCGCTTTGTCCATGGTGGTATCGGGTTTGACCAATGGCAGGTCGTCTCCCTTGACCATGAGGTCGGATACTTTGCGCAATTTCGCGCCTAGTTTGCCGCCGGGATGCCAGACACGGAATTCTTCGGCGGTTAAGCCGGTACGTTCTAACAGCGCAATGGCAATCGCATCGCCCAACCCCAGCATCATGGTGGTGGATGTCGTCGGTGCCAATCCGTTGGGGCAGGCTTCGGGTATTTTGGGAAGGATCAATGCAATGTCGGCATATTGTGCCAACTGGCTGTCCGGATTACCGGTAATGGCAATCAGTGGAATATGAAACCGTTTGGCATAGAATGTCATGTCGGTCAGTTCGGCATTGGTGCCGGAAAATGACAGCATGATAATCACATCGTCTTCGGTAATCATGCCCAGATCGCCGTGGCTCGCCTCACCCGGATGGATGTGGTAAGCGGGGGTTGCGGTGGAGGCAAGAGTGGCAGCGATCTTGCGCGCGATATGACCGCTTTTGCCGATACCGGCGACGATCAAACGACCGCGGCCTTTATCTTTCATGACCTGAATGGTTTCAATCGCTTTCACGAAGTTCTGGTCAAGAGATTTTGCAAGAGCGCTCAATCCATCAATCTCGGTTGCCAAGGTGCGGCGCGCTGATGACAGGTCATCTACAGGGGGTGAGAGTTTTGTCACAGCGTCAGCCATTGCAAATTCTTTCTTTATGAATTATGGGCGAAAATATCAATCTCCGGCCAGCCGACCAGATCCAGTTTGGCGCGGGCAGGCAAGAACTCGAAACAGGCTTTCGCAAGCTCCATGCGTCCTTCGCGTTCCAGAATGACATCCAGCTTTTCTTTCAGGCGGTGCAGATATAATACATCGCTGGCCGCATAGGTTTTCTGGTCATCATTCAACGTGAGTGAACCCCAATCGGATGATTGCTGTTGCTTGTTCAGTTCAACACCTAATAAATCGCTGCACAATGCTTTTAATGAATGGCGGTCGGTGAATGTGCGCACCAGACGGGACGCAATTTTAGTGCAATAAACGGGTGTACACATGACACCTAGATAGGCCTCAATCGAGGCCAGATCAAATCTGGCGAAGTGGAATAATTTCTGAATATTCTGGTCACGCAGCAGACGTTTCAAATTCGGCGCATCATAATTGCTGTTCGGGCCAAATTGCACCAAATGGGCATGGCCGTCACCGAAGGAAAGTTGAACGAGACACAGACGATCACGGACAAGGTTTAACCCCATCGTTTCAGTGTCAATGGCAACCGACGAACCGAACGGCAGGTCAGCTGGTAAATCATTTTGATGTAAAAATATGGTCATACTCTGGAATAAAATGTTTTGTGGGTTTTTTCAAGAAAAATGCCCGCGGTTCAATGATATGAAAATTATTATTTCGCATTCCCTAAATCAGTGATAATTTCCCATTCTTCATCGGTAATCGGCATGACTGAAAGGCGGGATTGGCGAATGAGCGCGATATTTTGAAGGCGTGGGTCAGCCTTAATATCGGCAAGAGTTACGGGATTTCTAAAAAGCTTTTTGCATTTCATATCCACCAGTACAAAACGCGGGTCGGCAGGGTCAGGGTAATGTTCGTTCACGACTTCCATCACGCCCACGACTTCGCGGCCGATATTGGAATGATAGAAAAAGACCTGTTCGCCTTTTTTCATGGATCTCATATTATTACGCGCCTGATAATTACGCACATCTGTCCATGGCGCAACGCCATCGGCCTTTAAATTATCCCATCCGTACACGTTGGGTTCCGATTTCATGAGCCAATGGGCCATTTTTGTTCCACTCCAAACTAAAACCGCGTGATGCCACGTTATGCGGCGCCACGCAGATTATAGATATGTTTCGATCTTTTCAATCGTCTAGCTACCAAATGCACCGGCTGGTTGGTGACTGGCAATGGCCTGTTGAGTGGCCTGCATAGTATCTCGAAAATGTTGTGTTGAATCACCGTTGTAAGCGAAACTTTCTGACATTCTAAAGGCTTCGTCTTCAGGAACCTCGATGCCGAATTGTTTGAAAATAGCTGAAATAGATTGTGTCATTTTAAATCTCCAATAAAAATAAATATAAAGCGCAACAAGGATACTCGTTAACCCTGCAGCAGGAGATGGAGACTAAGAGAGGAGGAAAATTCTATTTTCGCAACAGCAACGCTTTGTCCTATCAACCCGCTACAGGGTTCATAAGTCGTAGGCTAAGGAGGTGTTGGGCGAATGTGTTCATGGGGATAGTAAAACAAATATGACGTGCATTCGTCAAGATTTATTTTTATTAAAATGTTTTTTTATTCTTGTTCGGTGCGTGCGGGGCGATCTAAAATTGCGATTACAGCGTCTTTAACGGACAGATTGTTATAAAGGCAATTATAGACGCCCGATACGATCGGCATGTCGATTTTATAATCTTCGATCAATTTAATGGCTGCTTTGGCGGTTGTTATGCCTTCGGTGACCGAGGTGCGAGACGCAATAATATCATCCATTTTTTTGCCCTGCGCCAGTTCAACTCCGCAGGAAAAATTGCGGGATTTCATGCTGGAACAAGTGAGCATCACATCACCCACCCCGCATTGTCCCATGAGGGTGTCGCGTTTGCCGCCCATGGCGATGGTGAGGCGTGAAATTTCTGCAAGACCACGGGTAATCAGGGCTGCGCGGGCGCTTTCTCCCAGTTCGAGCCCATGCGCAATACCGCAGGAAATCGCGATGACGTTTTTAATAGCTCCCGCAACTTGCGCGCCGATAATATCATCGGTCAGATAAAGGCGGAGATTTTTAGCGGTCAATGCGGATTGCAAATAATTGCCGACAGTGGCGTCTGCACAGGCCAGAGTGGATGCGCTTGGCAGGCCTGAGGCAATCTCAATCGCGAAATTCGGGCCTGTTAAAAAGGCGGCTTTGGCTTTTGGACATTCGGCAGCGAAGACGTCGGACAATAATGAATGGCTTTCGATTTCGATGCCCTTGGCACAGATCACGACTGGCTGGTTGTCGCGCAATAACGGGGCCATCATTTTTAGATTGGCGCGGAGATATTGCGCAGGGATCACATTCAAAATCACATCGGATTGGACAGCCTCGGTCATATCCGAAGTCATATTCAGATGCGGGTCGAGATCAATGGTTGGCAGATAAGGCGTATTGCGATTAGTGTCAATCATTGTGTCTGTCAATGATTGTTCACGCGCCCATAAGGTGACCTGATGACCTGCTTTGGCATAGGCTTGTGCCAATGCTGTTCCCCATGCACCTGCGCCGATCACTGAAATTCTGGTCATGATTTAAAATCCTTCAACTCTTCCAAAGGCCAGCGCGGGCGCGCCTTCATGCTTAGGTCGGCAATGCGCCCAGCCTGTAATAATTCAATGCCGGCCCATGCGATCATCGCGCCGTTATCGGTACAATATTCAAGCGGCGGGGCGGATAATTCAAAGCCGTTTTGTCTGGCGGATATGTCGA
>DMIT01000185.1 GCA_003452275.1 Rhodospirillaceae bacterium
CAATCGTAATGGACACATTCCCGCCTGAAAAGCGTGGGACGGCTTTTGCACTGACAGGGTTTACAACCATTATCGCACCGGTTCTCGGCCCGACACTGGGCGGGTATATTACTGATTCCTATAGCTGGAGATGGATTTTCTATCTCAATCTCCCCATCGGTATTTTTGCGTTGGGAATGGTGTGGTTTCTGGTGCGTGACCATGTCGCAGCCCATAAATCCAAAACCATTGACTATATCGGTCTGGCGCTTGTCGCACTGGGGATAGGGGCCTTGCAGATCATGCTGGATAAAGGGCAGCAGGAAGATTGGTTCAACAGCCCTTTCATCATCACAATGGGCATCATTTGTGCGGCGTCCCTGATCGTGGCGGTGATCTGGTTATTGGGGCAAAGCAACCCGATTATCGAACTGCGCCTCTTGAAAAACAGGTCCTTTGCCTTGCCATGCTTTTCAATGTTCTGTGTCGGAGCGGCGTTATATAGCAGTAGCGCATTGCTGCCCATTCTGGTCGAAAGTGAATTCGGGTATGACGCTTTCCTTGCGGGGCTGGTGCTGTCCCCGGGGGCCCTTATTCTTCTTGTGATGATGCCGCTATCGGGGAAACTGGTTCCAAAGATACAGCCGAAATTCATGATCGCCTATGGCTTTACGATGTGTGCCTTGGGAATGTGGTATACGTCCCACATTACACCGGATGCCGATTATGAAACATTTGTTCTGATGCGTTTGGTGCAGGTGATGGGCTTGCCGTTCCTTTTCGTTCCGGTCAGTTCCATGGCGTTTGCGGATATTCCGAAGCATATGAGCAATAAGGCATCGGCCATTTTCTCCCTCTCGCGCAATCTGGGGGGGAGTATGGGAATCGCCCTGATTTCCAGTTATGTTGCCACCCGCAAACAAGTGCATCAGTCGGGCCTTGCCAGTGATATCCCCGCATCCAGCCCTGTGTATCAAGGGCATCTATCCGGCTATGTGCAGGCAGTACGTGATACAGGCTACGCGTCTCTTCAGGCAGGGCAGATTGGGGTTTCGAAAATGTATAATGAATTACTGCATCAGGCATCCGTTCTTGCCTATAATGATGCGTTCTTGATCGTGGCCTATGCGATGATAACCATGGCAATCATCTCGCTTGTCATGCTGCCCAAAAGAACCAAGCCGGTTGCGAACGAACCGGTGGCGGCCCATTAACCGGACAAAATGATGACATGAAAAAACCCGCCATATGGCGGGNNTGCGCAACTATTCTTGAGTTTGGGTTGCGTAATCTTTTTTCTCGGTAATACGTGCTTTTTTACCACGAAGGCCGCGCAGATAGTAAAGTTTTGCGCGACGGACTGTACCGCGGCGGATCAGTTCGATTGATTCAATGCGTGGGGAAAGCAATGGGAATACGCGTTCAACGCCTTCGCCATAGGAAATTTTACGAACAGTGAAGCTTTCGTTGACGCCGTGACCTTCACGGGCGATGCAAACACCTTCATACGCCTGAACACGTTCACGTGTACCCTCAACGATTTTCACGTTGACTTTCACAGTGTCACCAGCGCGGAATGGGGGAATTGTTTTGCCAGCAGTCAGTTTTGCAACCTGAGTGGCCTCGAATTTTTGTAATATGTTCATTTTTAGCTCCATTTTTATATGAACCCCGATAAGGAGAAGACTCCTGCGGATTCGTTTGTTTTTGTTTAAGTTGAGGGTTTATAGCCTGATTTTAGGCCAAAAGGCAAGGGTTTTTATGTTTTTTTATCCAAAAGATCAGGTCTTCTTAACCTTGTCAGTTCTAAAGATTGTTGATGTCGCCATTTGGCGACATTTGCATGGTGACCTGAGGTTAAGATGTCAGGTACGGGGCGCTCCACGCCGTTTTTATCCGTCCATAGGGCAGGACGGGTGTAATGCGGATATTCCAGTAACCCGTCCGAAAAACTTTCCTCGACCGGTGTATCGGCATTGCCGACGGCACCGTCCAGCAAACGGATGCAGGCATCCATCAGAGCATGTGCTGCCATTTCTCCACCGGTCAGGACATAATCACCGATACTGATTTCTTCGAACCCTTCGGAGTCCAGAACTCGCTGGTCAACGCCCTCATATCGTCCACATAACAAGGTTATCACCGGTTCTTGGGCCAGTTCCTTGACCAGATGTTGATTGAGGACACGTCCGCGCGGAGACAGGTAAATTTTACGCCCCGCAACCGGAACAGATGCCACGGCGCGTTCAATGACATCCGGTTTCATCACCATACCGGCCCCACCGCCGAACGGGACATCATCAACCGTTTTATGTTTGTTATCGACCGCGTAGTCACGGATATTGATAGCGGTATAATTCCATATATTTTGCCCAAGCGCCCGCCCTGTCACCGAATGCCCAAGCGGGCCGGGAAAGAGTTCAGGGAAGAGGGTGAGGATGTTGAAATGCATGATTATAATTTCTCTAAGCCCTCTCCCTCTGGGAGAGGGTTGGGTGAGGGGGGGGTGGAAAGAGTGCTATTTATTTTATTCATCAAATCTTCCATCACACCTTCAATATTAGCTAGAACGTCATTATTCCAGTATCGTAAAACACGATAACCTTTTTGTGCAAGGAAATCCGTTCTACGTTTATCAACTTCTTCATTATGCTGACCGCCATCCAGCTCAATAATCAGTAGCCTATCTTCGCAATAAAAATCGACAATATATGGTGTGACAGAGTGTTGTCTGTGGAATTTAAGATTTAATAATTGGCGATTACGTAGCTTTGCCCAAACGAGCTTTTCGGCGTCTGTTGCATAAGTTCTAAGGGTTTTGACCCTGTCTAAGGTTTCGCGTGGGGTGGGTGGTTTTTGAATGGGCATTTTTGCTCCTTGGAAGGCTCCCTCACCCTAACCCTCTCCCAGAAGGAGAGGGAATTTATAAGTTTACGCCATAAATTCTTCCGCTGGGTCAACCACCACAATTTTTTGGTCAAGGTCGATGTCCTGTACGAAAGGTTCGGCAATCGGCAGGTAATAGGTTTTGCTGCCGTCAATCGGTTTGATTTCGATCAGGTCGCTGGCCCCGAAATTGTCGACGGAGACGATCTCGCCGATTTTGTGGCCTTCGCTATTGATGGCATCACATCCCACTAAGTCTTCGAGATAGATTTCATCGCCATCGGTTTCGGGCAATTGCTCACGGTTGATATAGAGTTCGATCCCGCGAAGTAACTCCG
>DMIT01000090.1:0-6641 GCA_003452275.1 Rhodospirillaceae bacterium
CATCATTGATTTCAACGTCAAACAGGCTTCCCATCACGGATGATCGGATGTTCACGGCGCGCACATCGGCCTGTTTATTAAAACCGTACGTCACAATTGTACGATTTTCAATGTCGGGGATCAGCCCCTGAACGACAGGATGATCAAGGCAAAGAACGGCAAAACCATAGAACGGAATACGTTCGATATAATCCAGATAGGCCTGACGCACATTTTCAAACGACCCGTAATGTTCCATATGTTCGGGGTCAATATTGGTGACAACGGCAACGGTTGCAGGCAACATTTTGAATGACCCGTCGCTTTCATCGGCCTCGACAACGATCCAGTCACCATTGCCCAGACGCGCATTGGTGCCGTATGAATTGACGATACCGCCATTGATAACAGTCGGGTCGATCTCTCCCGCTTCCAGCATCGCACCGACCAAAGATGTCGTCGTGGTTTTACCATGCGTCCCCGCAATCGCCACCGCCCATTTCAGGCGCATGAGTTCCGCCAGCATTTCGGCACGTTGCACAATCGGAATCCGTTTGGCACGGGCTTCGACCAATTCAGGGTTATCTTGTTTAATAGCAGATGACACAACAACCGCACCCGGTATTTTACCTTCGGCGGTTTGCAGATTGTCCGCCGCATGCCCGATTTTCACCGTCAATCCGCGTGCGCGCAGACGGTCAACATTATAATTTTCGGCAATATCGCTGCCCTGAATATCATATCCCAGAACGGCCAAAGCTTCGGCAATACCGCTCATACCGATTCCGCCGATACCAATAAAATGCAAAGTCCCGATTTCAGGGGGGATATGTTTCATTATTCAATCCTTATATTAAAGGATAGATATGGCAAAAAACGCGCAAATTCTCAATGAAATTCGGCCACAATGTCCGCCAGCCTGTGGGCAGCGTCAATCCGGCCCTGATTTTTGGCGGCTGCGGCTGCTTTTTGAAGGGCTTCAGGGGATTCCAGCAAATTCTGCAAAGTCAGCTTTAACCCCTCGACCGTCAGGTTTTTCTCCAGAATCATCCATCCACCGCCTGCTTTTTCGACCTGTTCGGCGTTGAAAACCTGCTGATTGTCCTTATGCCTAGGGAATGGCACATAAATGGCGGGACGCCCCGCCGCCGTCATTTCCGCAGTCGTACTAGCCCCTGATCGGGTAATAAAAAGATGCGTTTTCTTGATATGTTCAGGCATATCGTCAAAAAAGGGTTTGATTTCAAAATCCAATTTACTTTTTGAATAAATATCCCGTACCGCATCAATAGATTCCGGAATGGATTGCTGGATAATATTTAATCGCGATTGCATTTCCTGAGGTAACGCCGTCAAAGCGAGGGGAACGACATCACTAAAAACTTTTGCCCCTTGCGATCCGCCAAAAATCATAATCGATATTTTATTCTCTATTGCCGGATAAGGCAGAATAGATAAATCGGCAATCATTTGGCGAACAGGGTTGCCTGTAAAGACCGCTTTATGTTTTAGCTTGTCGGTTATTCCTGCGGTGTGAGCATATGAAAGGGCAATCTGGCTGGCCAGTGGTGCCAGCAATTTATTCGCGAGACCAAGAATTGCATTTGATTCATGCAGAACCGTTTTGACTCCTAATAACTGCCCCGCAAATAATGGTGGCACAGACGGATATCCCCCAAAACCGACAATCGCAATCGGTTTGCAGTTGCGGATGAGTTTTAAGGACTGGGCAAGACCTTTCATCAGTGCCAGCCCACCTGTAATTTTTCCCATGATACCGGATGAATAGGTTCCTGAAGCAATCACATGACGCGGAATTTTTGTGTCTAACCCGTCAAAATATTTTAACCCGCGCGTGTCGGTGGCGACAACGATATGATAACCGCGTGTCATCAATTCTTCGGCCAAGGCGCGTGCCGGAAACACATGACCGCCGGTTCCGCCCGCAGCTAAAATAATTGTCGGTGTTTCGTTATCCATTTTATTTGCCTCTTAAACGTGAACTGAGTGACATGCCGGCGCGCGCGATGGAGGTGCGGGCCTCGCGGCGGGTAAGCCCCAGAACAACACCCATGCCGAATCCCATCGCCAGAATGGACGACCCGCCATAACTGATAAACGGCAATGTCATCCCCTTAGTCGGGAGGAGATGCAAGCTCGAGCCCATATGAACGAAAGCCTGTAAGCCAAACATGCTTAAAATACCACCTGCCGCCAACACGACAAACATATCGTTACTTTCCATCAAACGACCAAAACCGCGCAACAGGATAAAAGAATAGACACCGACGAGGGCAAGCGTTGCAAATAACCCCAATTCCTCGCCGGACACAGCAAAGATAAAATCGGCATGGACGTCGGGAATGCTGTTTTTAACCGTCCCCTGCCCCGGCCCGGTGCCGAAGAAACCACCATTGGCAAACGCTTCCAATGATTTATCGACCTGATATGTATCGGCCGTTCCATGGGGATTCAGGAACTTATCCATGCGCACCCGAACGTGATCGAAACTGAAATATACGCACACAACCGCCACCGATGCCAGAATGGCCATCATAAACAAATACCGCAACGGCAACCCTGCCATAAAGATTTGGGAAGCAAACATACAGGTCAGAACAAAAGTCATTCCGAAATCAGGCTGCGACATCAAAAGAAACACAATAAAAGCATAGATCAAGGCGCTGAATAGATTCCCCCGAAAAGCAGGGTTTTTCTTCTGGTGTGAAATAAGCCATGCCGATACGATGGCAAAGGCCGGTTTTATAAACTCGCTCGGCTGCAAAGAAAACCCGCCCAGATTAATCCAGCGCTGCGCCCCCTTAATATCGGCTCCCACAAACGGCACCAATAACATTAACAGGATAATTCCGGCAAAAACCAAAGTGCCGATCCGTCTGATCCACAGATGATCCAGAATCGATATGCCCACCATCATCAATAAAGACGGCACCACAAAAATCATATGGCGCGTTATAAAATGCGAATGGTCTGACCCGATACGATTGGCAACAGATGGGCTGGCCGATGTTACCAAAGCGATGCCGACAATCATCAACACCATCAGACATACCAGAATGGAACGATCAACCGTCCACCACCACCGCGCAATCCGTGAATGGTCTGTACGGGCAAAGAAACTGGTCAATGATTTTGACGTCGTCATAAATATTTATTCCTTTGCCAGTGCCGATGCAATTTCCGATACAATGCTGACGAACATATCGCCGCGATGTTCGAATGATTTGAATTGATCCCATGATGCACAGGCGGGGGATAGCAAGACAACGCCCTGCCCTTTGCTTTGCGCCGCCAGATGCGCCTTTTCTATGGCCACATCCAATGTGCCGCAATGGGTAAAGGGAACACCCCTGATCGCCAGCCATTCCGCGAATTGTTGTGCGGCCTCGCCTATCAAATAGGCATGATCGATACGCCCCATATATTCATCCAGACCATCCAGCCCCCCTTCTTTCGGCTGACCGCCCAGAATCCAGTGAATATGATGGAAGCATGCCAAAGCCCGCGCCGTTGCATCGGCATTAGTGGCTTTGCTGTCATTGATATAGGGAATACCATGAATGGTCGCCGCCAGATATTGCCGGTGTGCCAGACCACCGAAGCTTAACATCGCCTCGATAATTTTATCGGGTTCATACCCGTATAACTGGCGAATGATCGTATAGGCACAAGCAATATTTTCATGATTATGACGTCCGCGCAAATGTTCGAAACGGTTTAAATCGGCAATCAGCGTGGCCCCTTCTTCGCGCATTTCATAAAGAACGCCCTCTTCGACATAGGCCCCTTTGTCCAATCTTTTCTGGGTGGATACGGGAATAACCGTCCATACGCCGTCATCTTCCAGTTCTTCGGCGATATCGTGGCAATCTTCGGTATCGATACAAATGACCGCAATCGGCTTGCGTTCACTTTGGCGCGGGTTGGAAAAAATCTGCTTTTTCGCGTCGATATATCCTTGTAAACCGCCATGACGATATAGATGGTCGGGGGTAATGTTCAAAAAGACGACGCCCACGGGCTGGAACGATTGCGAGAGTTCTGTCTGATAAGATGACATCTCCAGCACATAGGTGCCTTCGCCCCCCATCGGTTCTAAATCCAGAACGGGAATGCCGATATTGCCGCCGATTTGGGTCGGACGGAATGTTTTTAACGTATGCCCGATTAACGCGGTCGTGGTTGATTTCCCATTGGTTCCCGTGATGCCGATATAGTCGGCCTGTGGTTGCGCCATCACCAGAATGTCAATATCCGATACTATTTGAATGCCCTGCGCGCGCGCGCGGTCGGCCACCGGATGGGATGCCGGAAATGTATGGGGAATACCGGGTGACCAGACGAGTAAATCTATCGTCTCTGCCGTCATCGCGGTGAGGTCAGCACAAATAATTCCAAAACTCGCGGCATAATCGCGTGAGGGTTGATTATCATCCCACGCATAGACTTGCGCCCCTGCATTTTGAAGTGAAAGTGCCGTTGACAGACCTGTTTTACCAAGTCCCATGACCGCAATTTTTTTCCCCGATAATGCAGATAAATGAATCATGTCTATTCCTTAACGCAGTTTCAAGGTGGAAAGACCGATCAAGGCCAAGACCACCGCAATAATCCAGAAACGGATAACGACGGTCGATTCCGACCATCCCTTCTTTTCGTAGTGATGATGAATAGGCGCCATCAGAAAAACACGCTTGCCGCGCAATTTAAATGAAATAACCTGAATAATCACCGATACTGTTTCCATGACAAAAATTCCGCCGACGATGGCCAGAACCAATTCATGTTTCACCATGATTGCAATCGCAGCCAATACGCCCCCCATGGACAACGAACCGGTATCGCCCATAAAGATCATCGCAGGCGGGGCATTGAACCATAAGAAACCCATGGCCCCGCCAACCAATGCCCCGCACAGGATCGCCAGTTCGGCAGTCCCCGGGACATATGCAATTTGCAGATATTCGGAATAATCAACCCGTCCGACAAGATAGGCGATCAAACCAAAACATGCCGCGGCAATCGCCACCGGCACAATCGCCAGCCCGTCCAGACCATCGGTCAGATTGACGGCATTCGATGCGCCAATCATGACAAAAGCAGCCCACACGAAAAACAACAGGCCCAATGGAATAAAATAATGTTTGAAAAACGGAATGGCGATACTGGTTGCGATATCGGCGGGAAGGAAATGGACAAAGCCATATGTCGCAACCAAACTGATAATCAATTGCCCGATCAATTTCTTGCGGCCCGATAGACCATCCGTATTGCGTTTGGTCAGTTTCAGATAGTCATCGCCGAACCCCAGCAACCCGAACCCGACCATGACCAGTAACGCCAGCCATATGAATGGATTAGAGGGATGCGCCCATAAAACCGTACTGGCGGTTACGCTGATTAAAATCAATAAACCGCCCATTGTCGGCGTGCCTGCTTTTTTAAGATGCGTTTCCGGCCCGTCTGTGCGAATGGGCTGCCCTGCCCCCTGTAATGATTTCAACCAGCGTATCATCGCCGGCCCCATCGCCAATGACATCAGGAAGGCTGTAAAAACCGCGCCCACTGTCCGGAAAGAAACATAATTGAACAGGTTAAACCCTATCCATACATCTTTAAAATCTGACAGAAGCGACAGCATCTTGGTTATTTCCTCTCACGCGTGATTTGATTGGCGGAATTTGTACATTTTACAGGCATCTGGCGCAAGGCCTCGACCACCAATTGCATCCTCGGTTTATCGCCGCCCCCGCGTGAGCCTTTGACCAGCACCACATCCCCGGGAACCAGCACATCCGGCACGATTTGCGCCATTTCCGGTGCTTCGTCACGATGCGCACCGCGGTTTTGCTCAGGCAAGGCATCATAAAGATTTTTCATGAGCGGCCCGCAAGTATAAACCAGATCAATCCCCGCCGCCTGTAAAGGCAATGCCAGCTCACGGTGCATTTTGGCGGAATCCTGCCCTAATTCATACATATCGCCCAAAATCGCGATCCGGCGTCCCCCGCGGCCCGGGTCAATCAACGCCATCACCTTGAATGCGGCCTGCATGGCGACCGGTGACGCATTATAACTTTCATCAATCAGGGTAACAGGGTTTCCTGTATCGCCAATATTTAACAATTCGCGCTTGCCCCGCCCTGCCGGTGGTTCGATATCGCGAAGGGCGGCAATCGCTTTGCTCATGTCTCCGCCCATCAGTTTGACAGTCAGCAAAACCGACATGACATTCATGGCGTTATGCGGGCCGGCATCTTTCATGCTGAACGTAAAATCTTCACCCAGAATATTAGCTTTGATCTGTGTACCGTTGCTGGCGATCAAACAATCTATCAAACGCGCATCCGCTTGATCGGATGTACCGAACGTAAATATTTTGCCGATCCCTTGACGTTTTGCCTCTGCCGCGATCATATCGAATTGCGGATTATCACGATTCAAAATCGCGATGCCGTTTTTGTCCATGCCAGAGAAAATTTCGGCTTTGGCTTTGGCAATACCATCCAACCCGTCAGGAAAATGTTCGGTATGAACGGGGGCAATCGTGGTAATGATCGCGATATGGGGTTTTACCATCGCGGATAAAGGCGCAATTTCATTGGCATGGTTCATGCCCATTTCGAATACGCCGTAATCGC
>DMIT01000090.1:6741-6863 GCA_003452275.1 Rhodospirillaceae bacterium
CCCGTTTTTCCGACACTGCCGGTAATACCGATTATTCTGGCCCCTGTTCTGGCGCGGGCAGCAATTCCCAGATCCTGCATCGCCTTGAATGTATCGGCAACCATTAAGGTTTTCTCGGCAGG
>DMIT01000167.1 GCA_003452275.1 Rhodospirillaceae bacterium
TCTGGCTTCCGAAGCGCGAACCAAAGGCCCGATTATTGATCTGGCAACAGGAAACGCAGCCCCTATCGTCACCTTTCTTAAATTTCTAGAAAAGAAGAAAAAAACATCTGGGGCAGACAGCGCAATCCCCAACCTGTCTGTTATTGCGACAGATTTATACCCACATCTGGAAGCTTGGGAAAATATCAAAAGAAAATACCCTTTCTTTTCTTTCAGGGAACAACCGTTCGATGCTATTCGCCAGAAAGAGGATATTCCCTGTGTCTATACTATGTTTTCTGCCTTTCATCATTTTAATGAAGACCAGGCCCTCGAACTCATCGTCTCGAAAGTATCCGACACATCAGACCTGATGATATTTGAAATGACGCCGCGTGATGACTGGGCCAATTATATTTGGTTACCGTTTTCCATGCCCTTTTTTATGCTGTCATCGTTATTTGCCAGACAATTGAAATTCAGCAAAATTTTCATTTCCCTTATTATCCCTATAGTACCCGTCATGGTTATTTTTGATGGGCTCATGAGCAATCTGCGGACTTATACGCGTTCTGAACTCGAGGCTTTGGCCGATCAAGCTTCTCAAGCATCGGGCAAAAATATCAAAGCTGAATATATTGTGAAAAGATACTCCGTTATTATGCACTCCTACTCCTGCCGATTCTTTATTCAATAAAGAAAGCAGAAAAGGCATGGGAAAAAAATTTCTTATCCAAAAGATACTGCACGCAGGGCAATGGGCACCAAGCGGAGATAACGATCAGCCATGGAAAATTTCTGATATCTTGCTCGATTCATTCTCTTTGGAAATAATCTGGGATCAGGAGAATGTATATACGCGGTTACCCCATCCCTGCTTGCTTGCGACAGGAATGTTTCTTGAGAATGCAAGGATTATGGCAGAATCGCTGCATCATGATCTTCAATGGGACTGGAGCGGAAATCTGTCGGAAAAAATTTCAGTCCGTATCTATCCCCGCCCATCTCATGAACAGATTTCTCCAATAGAAACGGTTCTGCTGGACATGATAGAAAAACGCACTGTTAATCGTTTTCCTTATAAAACAACCTTATTGCAGCCTCATATCAAAAAATGTCTGGAAGATAGTCTTCAGGAAAAGCAAAAGGGTATTCGAATCCAGTGGTTTGATTCTTTGGGGAAGAAATGGGATATCGCCAAATTTATGGCGCAAATAGCAGACATGCGTCTCCATCTTCCTGAAGCCTACCCTGTTCATCATCGCATTATCGATTGGTCTGAAGCCGACAGCCCCGACAAAATCCCCTACAGGGCATTAGGCGCGAATAAACTCAGCACGCAAATTATCAAATGGGGATTAGCAAACCAAAAAAGAAATTTAATGTTGGGGAATATTCCCTTTGCCAGTCTGCCGTTTGAAATTGAGATGGATTTCTTTCCTGGTTTATTGTGCGCCAGTCATTTTATCATTTCGTTTGATTCACGACATTATCAGACTCCCGAATTAAAGGATTATATTTCGGCAGGACAGGACATTCAACGTTTCTGGTTGAAACTGGCCTCTCTGGGATTGGTGATGCAGCCATACTATACCCCGATCATGTTCTCCCATTACGTGGCGCAGAACATAGATGTCGCACACAGAGAAATTGACAGGAAGAGAATAAATAATCTATCTACAAGGTTCAAAAATCTGATCCTTGATGAAAGCGATACAAAGCTGGAGCATGCAATTTTTACGGGTCGGGTCGGCTATCCTGCATCCATTCCTCGTCATAGATCTATCCGTAAATTGGTTGGATAGAACCGTCTCCAATTGCTTTGGCAATTACTCAACACCGGCTGCGTTTCATCGTAATCATTTTGGCAATTACGGCCAAAAACGTCAAGACAGCCGCATAGGTTATCAATGCGGTCGAGATGTCTGTTGCATCCGTAACAAAACCGACCATCTGGCTAAGCGGAACAAAGCCCAATGCCATTGCCAGATTGGCAGTCGAAAGAATAGTGGCCCGCCGATTGGAATCGACCAGATTATTGATCGTCTCCTGCGTACGCGGCATTCCGAACCCATAGACAAAAGCCTCTAGCCCCAGCGCGATAATGCCGACAAAACTCATACTGAATCCGGCCACCAGCAGAGCAATGACCAGCAGCACAATCAATCCCTGTAAGGCCTGTTCACCACGCAGATTGGGCAATATTTTATGCCCGAAATGCCCGCTGAGTGCGCCGCAGAGCATCACTGCGGAAATGATCCAGCCATTATAGGTTTCAGGAATTTTCAAGGCATCAGCATAAGCCTGTATGCCCCACATGCAAATTTTTGTGGTCGAAAAAACGATGACCATCAGCAGGACAATCCCCGCAATTTCACGGTGCCCATGCAGCACATAAATCAGCGTATCGCGAATATCGCGCAACGGATGATGTTCTTCGATATGCTGATGGCGCGGCGGTTCGATCAATAGAAATGCAACCCCTACGCCTGTCAGCATCATGACAATCTCGATCATTAGCGGCAGATGATGATCGATCATATACAGATACCCGCCCGCAACCGATGCCAGCGCGCAGGAATAAAGCTGCAAAGCAAAACGGAAACCTTCGCGTTTGCGATACTCGCTTTCACGCCCCTGCGACAACAAGCTATCATAGAGAAAAGCGGAATTGGTTCCGGAGACAAAGGCGATGCCTCCGCCGATGACCCCTTGGGCAAAGACCGCAGACCAGAACCCCGTGGCAAAGAACAGCGCAATATATCCCAGCGCCAGCACAAAAGCCCCGAGGATAAGCGTGTTCCGCCTTCCCCAGCGATCCGCCAGATAGCCGGAAGGAACATCACACAGGATAAGAACCACCGCAAAGACAGATTCCCCGATCAGAAAATCATGGAACGTCAAACCCAGTTCATCCCGATAAAAGGGCAACAGGATCGGTAGAATAAAAACGCAATTCAGTAAGATCGTATACAGATTCAATAATGTTATATTGCGCTGACAATCAAATTCACTCATACAATATTTCTATCCCCATGTGACATTCAAGTCGGGCAAGTCATTGATATCATAGCGTACATAGTTCGCATGACCGGTGACAGACCCGTCGGGTAACAAAGCATCCGCCTTGGTCAAACTTTCCAACCCGAAACCCAGTTTTTCAATGACACGCCGTGATGCGCCATTTTCCGTCGCCGCACAAATGATTACCCGACGCGCATTGAGTGCCCCGAACGCAAAGCGTGTCAAAGCATTGGCCAGTTCGGTCGCATAGCCTTTATGATGTTCGGATTTCCGAACGTAATAACCGATTTCAAACGAGCGGAATTCCCAATCGAAACGGTGCAACCCGCACATGGCAATCAATCGTCTATCATGGGTAAAGGCCGCCACCATCATATCTTCACGTAAAATATATTTTGCATGATTTTCACGAATAACTTTTTCGGCATCATCCACCGTCCCCACGCCCAATTTTGTCCATGGCATCCAGCAACATAATTCATTCCATGATTCGACTTTAATCTCTTGCATCGCTGCCCCGTCACCCGGCAGGACGTTTCGCATCATCAACCGCGGCGTGATAATAGGCATTGGAATATCGATTAAAATCGGATCTCTGTTGGTTGACATTTTTCTCTCCTTGTTCAACTTTTTCTTTTTATATTGTTAAATGATATGTGTAATGTTTGACTGTTTCACCATCGCCAAAGGTTTCTTGTTCAGTGCTTAAAAATGTAAAACCCCATTTTTCGCTGACCAGACGGGTCGCCTCGACACCCTCGCGAAACCCGACAAGCAATGTGCGAATGTCACCTTGCCGCTGAGCCCAATCAATACAAGCTTGATAGAACAGGCCAGATACGCTGCGCCCGCGATATTCCGGACGAATGTAATTCATAACCACTATTCCCTTATCAGGACTATCTTTATGGCGAAAAACACCCGTAAGACCGATGACATCCTCACCATCATAAAGTCCAAACACAGCATTTTTAGGCTGCAAGCGTTCTTTCCAAAATGATTCATCTTGCTCTGCCTCATTCTGCAAAGGCGCGAAAACATCAGGATGAGCCGCCAAAGCTTCCAGCCGAATAGCCCTAAAAATTTGCCAATCTGTTTCTGTCCATTGGCGCAACAAAATATCCTCACTCATTTTCTGATCTCCAATTTATATTCATACTCATCCATCATTTCGCCATCCAAATGACAGCGATGGGTTTTATGGGTTGTGTTCACATGTTGGAAACCCAGACGATGCATTAACGACTTGCTACGCTGATTACCTTCGTAATATGCAGCAGTCATTTTCTGGCAATCGGTATTCAGGGACATCATGTCCAACAAGCCGCGCATCCCTTCATAGGCAAGCCCTTTGCCCTCATGCCCGTGCCCCAGCCACCATCCGGTTGCAATCACCTGAAAATCATCATCTTCGGCATCCAGCCCCGTACTTAACACATGTTCCCCCGTCAATTTATCGACAGCCAATAAAGCAATATTACGTTTATTCTGCGGAGAACTCACCATGTTCAGATAATTGACAGTGCCGAGCATCGACATGCCTTCATCATTCGACCAGCTCATCCAGAGTCGCAAAATGTCACCATCGACAGCCTCTTTGGCATCCTGTATCAGGCGATTATCATCCAGCGTCGCAACGCGCAGACGCAGGCGTTCAGTTTCGATTGGAAATAATTTTAAAATATCTTCTTTTTTCATTTTAAGCGCCTTCCCTAAAAAGCCTGAGTGTATCCTTGGCAGATTCATTCGAGGCAAACCCGAGTTGTTTATAGAATTCCAATGCTTCCTTGTTCCAGTTCAATGCCCCCAGACCGAAGCGCACCGCACCAAGTTTCCTGCGCGCCACCTGCATGATGTGGATCATCAAAACTTCGCCGATGCGTTGTCTGCGGAAATTTTCATGGACAAACAGATTGTGGATTTCGAATTTCGTTTTGCCCATGTGGAAATCATAGATGGCAAACCCCGCCACAAAACCGACCAGAAGTTTATCTTCGGTTTCGGCCACCATCACTGTCACAGGCGCATTTTCACGCGTTGCGAAATCATCGAAAGTAGCGCGGGTCAAGCCATGCGTATCACCATGGAATTTCGAAATTTCCGCAACGAGCGTTTCCAGTTGCGGCCAGTCCCCGCTGCGCGCGGGCCTGATTTTAAGATTTGTCATCATATTTTCCTTTCTTCAAATTTTCATTTGGAGAGGGAAACGGACACAAAAATTTTAAGGATTTTTTTGATCTGTCAGCCTCTCCGGTTCGGGGGCTGACAGTCCAACTGCCTAGCCCAAACTACGGGATTCAGAGCCATTGAACGCCTGATTAAGACGATAATGTCCCTTACCAATCACAGGGGTGGTTGGCATCCAGCAGAGAGTCAGAGCTGTGGTCATTTGGTTGTTCATTTCAATAGGAAAACATAAAATGATATAACTTGGCAATATAATTTTAAAATTTTTTAATGATACGCATAATCCATGGGTGGAATGCTCTCCTGAATTTCGCCATCCAAATCTTCTGTCTCTCTTGATTTCTCGGTGAGTGGCGATGGGAGGACATGCGAGATATCAATCGATTTAGGCGGGGCAAGATGATCCAGTTTATAATGGGTCACTTCAAGAGATTTTTCTGCCCAGCGGATAAAGGCCAATTGTAATTCATTCTGGTGGTGCAGGTCATTGAGCGGGTGATAAAGATAAGTGCCATCAATGATAAGGACATGGGATTGGTCACCATAACCTTTATGCCCATAGGTAAATCCAACAATCCCCGCGGATGAAGAAGCGATAAAAATAGGAAAAGATTGCAGGTTAAAATACATCGAACTGAATTTGGTTCCCTGCACCATTTGTTGCAGAATACCCATTTCGGGAGGCTCAATAAGCCCGTATGTTAAATGTTCCAAATATAACTCCCTTATTGCGACCATTATTATAAAGCTTGGTCTTTCGAATCATATTCTATCGAAATTTTCTGAATCGGTTGAGGGGGTAGTAGTGCGCTGCAACAGGATAAATTTTATGAAAACAAATGAAAGCCTCTTAAAAACTTGGCTTTTTCTGCATATTTCTATATAGGTGACGCCATGTCAGATACATCAAAACAGCTTTCCGTACCGACAATCGGTGT
>DMIT01000117.1 GCA_003452275.1 Rhodospirillaceae bacterium
CTCAGTTACCACCAATGTTCTGAAACTGGGGAATAGTCAAGAGGGGCAATGGCGGGTATTGCGGACGTTATTTTGCAACATTTTGATTCGTGCCTTTGTAAAAATCATTTACGGGCAAGAAATGATTGCCCGGGTCATATTCGTCCAGTTTTCTTTTAATATAGCCGGTGTTGTGCAATTCATTCATGGCCGTATCGAACATGTTCTTAAGCCGGGTTTCTCCCCCCATAACCGCGACCGAGAATGGGAATACGCGCAATGGCTGGCTCGCAATGTTTTTCAGTTTTCCAGGATGGGTCTTGGCAAATAAATCGCCTGCGGCGCGATCAACAAAAGTAGCATCTGCCTTTTTGGTCACAACATTCAGCATAGATTCCGAAAAATCGGTGCCTCCAGGCAAGGAAAGCATTTTTGCTTTTGGGAACTGATCGTCATGAACAGTTTGTTCGATCTGTCCGTCAATACCCGAAATCGTTACATCTTCTTTGTTTAAAGCGGACAGATTATTCGTGAATCTGTCGTCATCAACGCGCACCCAAACACCCAAAGCAGCAAAAAATTGAGGTGCGATAAATTCTACTTCTCGTGCCCGAGCTGCGGTCGGCCACATCGGCGTGCAAATCGCATCATATCGGCCGGTCTGCAAGCCCGGAACAAGGCCGGCGAAACTGACCTCCTCGGCCCAGTCTACTTTTAAATTCAGATGTTTGGCCAGTTTATTGAAAATATCTATTGTGACCCCAGTTAACGCATTCGTATTCGGATCTTTCATAGCAAGAGGCGGAAAAAGAAAGTACCCGCATCGAACAACCCCTGTACGAATAATGCGTTCATATGCCGTTTCATGATCGGTAGTTCTTGTTAGGGCAGATTTTGTCGCGATTTGGACTGTTAGGTACGACGTAACAACGGCACATAAAATTAGAACAACAATATTTTTCATGGTTCGATCTTTCAGTACAGGATTATCTGGAAATTGCTTATCACTATCTCAGAAGTTTAGTCTCTGGACGACTATAGCATTGAAAAATTATTCTTAAAACGGAAAGAAAAGAAGCCTAGGAAATCTTAAAAATACGCGGGGCTGATAATCAGAGCGTTCTCAATCGTTTGTGGAATTTGGCGGGCTATGCGGGAATATAGCGGCTAAAGGGTACTGGAAAGTACTAAAGCGTAAATGGCGGAACGGGAGGGATTCGAACCCTCGGTACTAGTTACCTAGTACGACGGTTTAGCAAACCGTTGCCTTAAGCCTCTCGGCCACCGTTCCTTTAGAGAAGTCTTTTACGGATAAAATCATGAAAAATCAATGCGTAAAAGGCGGTTTGAACAGAAAAAATGCAATTTGGGTAAAATATAGATTGTTTTCATATCTTTTAACCGGCGCAAAAGGGGAACAAATCCTGTTTGGAGGGGTTTGTCTGTAAAAGGAGGCTATCATGCAATTTTTTCTTTCGGTTCTGGTTTTTATGATGGTGCAGGCCGTGTTGTTCGGGATAGGAACTGTTGCCATTGTCAGCACACCGTTGGTCGATAAGGCCGCAGCGCTAATGCCGGTGATGATTGTCGCCACTATGTTTCTGGCCATTCCGATTTCGTGGTACATTGCCGTTAAAATGCGGTTGAGTAATGACCGGGCTTTGCACAAATGGCAACATATGCCAGCATATCATCATTAAAGAGAAACATTGAGGATATAAGCACCTGGTATTGCCGATTTTATAGCAAATTGCCAGACTTTGGCATCACTGAACGGGCAGGATGGATAGGGCGGCGGGATAAGGGCTGCCCTATGATATTTTTCAGGGGCCGTATAAAAAGTAGCATGTCCGATAGGGCCGTGATGTTTGACTGCACTCACAACTTTGATGGCACTTTGTGGAAAGGCGAGGCAAGCTGATCGGGCTACAACCCCGCTTAATGCCGGAACCCAGATTTCGGGGGGAGAATCAGGGATGCTTTCTCGAAGGACAGTCGCCATATCGGCGATAAATTCAACCGTATCGAACCCCAATGGCAAATGATAAAGATCGGGATATGTTTCTCTGATGGTTTGATGCAGCATCGAAACGGGAAGAGGGGCACACCATTGAAAATTTGTGCTGCTGGAGGAATCCAATCGGGATAGCCACGGAGGCCTATCATCTGATCTGGCGATGAATAAGGAGCATTTATATCCCAGTTGCGCACAAGCAACGGCAGCCGCCCATGCGCCTGACCCGTAGACACTGCCGACATAGGCGAAATGGCGATGGGCAAGACGCGGGAGATATTTTAAGAGGGCAGGCACTTTCAGGCCGCCCTCTATCATGTCTCCACGCAGGATGTGCAAGTCGCCGACGGATGTCACCGCAACAGACAATCAGCCCAATTTCTGTTTGAGCAAATCATTGACCATATCGGGGTTGGCTTTGCCGGCCGATTTTTTCATGACCTGTCCCACGAAGAATCCGAAGAGTTTGTCTTTACCGCCACGATAGGCCGCGACGTTATCAGGATTTTCGGCGATCACTTCGTCCACGATTTTTTCAATCGCACCGCTATCGGTGACTTGTTTTAAGCCTTTTTCTTCGACGATTGCGGCGGCATCTTTGCCCGTCGCCATCATTTCCGCGAAGACATCTTTGGCAATTTTGCCGGAGATCGTGTTGTCGGATATGAGTGCGATTAATCCGCCCAATTGTTCGGCAGTCACAGGAGTTTCATCGAGTGATTTGCTGTCTTTGTTGAGGGCACCCAAAAGTTCGTTAATCACCCAGTTGGCAGCCAGTTTCGCGTCATGCCCTTTGGCAACGGCTTCGTAATAATCAGCGCGGGCACGTTCTGCAATCAGGACGGATGAGTCGTAAGCAGACAAGCCGAAGGTTGACATGAAGCGATGTTTCTTCTGGTCGGGTAGTTCAGGCAGGGTTGCTTTGATCGCGTCAACATATTCTTGTGTAATCACAAGTGGCAATAGATCAGGGTCGGGGAAGTAGCGATAGTCGTGGGCTTCTTCCTTAGAGCGCATGGAACGTGTTTCGCCTTTGACGTTATCCCATAGGCGCGTTTCCTGTTTGATCGTGCCGCCGGCTTCGATAATTTCGACCTGACGGGTGGCTTCGTAATCAATAGCCATTTGAATGGCCTTGATCGAGTTGACGTTTTTAATTTCGCAGCGTGTGCCGTAAGGGGCACCGAGTTTGCGGACAGAGACGTTGACGTCGGCACGCATCGATCCCTCTTCAAGATTTCCGTCACAAGTGCCCAGATAGCGCAGAATCATGCGTAATTTGGTGACGTAGGCACAGGCTTCGTCCGCGCCGCGCAAATCGGGTTCCGACACGATTTCCATCAAGGCGCAGCCGGAACGATTCAAATCGACATAGCTCTTAGTCGGATGCTGGTCATGAATCGATTTCCCCGCATCTTGTTCCATATGCAGGCGCGTAACTCCGATTTGTTTGGTTTCGCCATTCGGTAAATCAATCTCGATCACACCTTTGCCGACAATCGGATGCAGAAATTGTGAAATCTGATATCCTTGCGGCAGATCAGGATAGAAATAGTTTTTGCGTTCAAATACAGAATGCAGATTGATCTGTGAGTTCAGGCCAAGACCGGTGCGGACGGCTTGTTCCACGCAATATTCATTCAGAACCGGCAACATACCGGGCATCGCGGCATCCACCAGAGATACATGATTGTTCGGCGCGCCGCCAAATTCACAGGATGAACCTGAAAATAATTTGGAATGGGCAATAATCTGCGCATGGACTTCCAGTCCAATCACGATTTCCCAGTCGCCAGTTTTGCCTTGAATAAGTGCAGCCATGATTTTATGTCCTATATTGATTGTCTTTTATTAATTTTGATTGGGGTTTGTGGCGCAGGATAATGCAATTTTTTGCTGTGTCTGCACAAATTCTGGACTTTCCATGATCGGGGTCATGGGGTCGAAAATATTCGGGTCATTCGCCAATAAAGCGGGCAACATTCTTTTTGAAATATCTTTCATGAAATTCCCCATTTTATTGGATAGGCAGGAACAAATGGCAGAGTTTTTGACATCGGCCATACATTTATTGTCGAGCAGATCATGTGTCGGATATTGCATACAAGGGCCGTTTACCGAGATCAAAACTTTGTTTAAGGCGGCTCGGGCGGTATCCCCATGGCTGGACAGGGCGGTTAAGTCTTGTTGAGTCATGGATTGCTGCATATTCATGGCGGTACAGGCGCAATATTTATTCTGGCTGTCTTTCGACATTGTTCCGTCTTTTTCGGCATTGGCGACGCAATTGGCAAAATATTTCTCTGCCATTTCATTGGTAATCGGTGTTCCCGCCGCATAAGAGGGGGCAGAGGCAATCAGGAGAAAGGTCATCATCATTATAAATTTTATCATCTTTCCATCTCCCTATTTAAAATATTTGTTGTCCATGTAACGGCTTACGCATTGGCTTTTCTCGGCATTGCGAGCCTTGAGAAAGGATCCATTGTCCCACAATGTTGTGGTTGGGTCTTCGTCGCCTTGTTGGTTCGGAGCTCCCCAAGAGACCATCATTTCTTCCAATCCGAATTTTTCAAAATGGGTTTTGATTCCGAGGCTGGTACATTTGCAGTAAGGCACAGGATAGCGAATGCGCCAATCTGTCTCACGCGATCCGATGCACATCACATATTCAATATCTTCAATCGGCATTTCCATGCAGGGTTTCATCACATTTTTGACGTATTTTTCAAATGTGGCATTGCCCAGTTTGCGATTGGTGGCTTTTTGCAATTCTCGTAATTCGCCAACAGTCACCGTTCCACGCGTGGCAGCGGCGGAGCAGGCACAATAATCATTCAAAGCGCTAGGCGAAAAGCGCGCTGGTATGCGCGATTTACATCGGTCAGTGATTTTTTTAATAGCATCCAGTGAAATGGGATCATCCGGCGCGCCCACAATATCCGTGGTGGATAAAATGGGAAAGAAGCGCGAAGGTTCGGTTTTGATAGACTGAATATCAAATAGCGCCTGTCCCCATCCCGACATCGGGAAGGCGATCAGGATAACCAGCATCAGGGATAAAAGATGCTTAATCTTCATCTTAGGCTGCTCCGCGCTTCATCAAAGGCGAGACGTCTTTAAATCCGACAGCTTGTTCCAGTGCATAGGCTGTTTTGAACATGGTCACTTCGTCCCATGCCTTGCCGATGATTTGAAGTCCCAACGGAAGTCCCTGATTGTCCAATCCGCCAGGCACAGAAATGCCAGGCAGTCCGGCCAGAGATGCAGGAATGGTAAAGACGTCACCCAGATACATTTTGATCGGGTCATCGTCATTTTCGCCAATGGCAAAGGCCGATGACGGCGCAGTCGGAGTCAGAATGACATCACATGTTTCAAATGCCGACCGGAAGTCATTGGCAATCAGACGGCGCACTTTCTGCGCTTTGGTGTAATAGGCATCATAATAACCGGATGACAGGCAATATGTCCCGATCATGATGCGGCGTTTGACTTCTTTGCCAAAACCGGCGGCGCGGGTCAGATCATATGTTTCTTGTAAATCTTTCCCGTCAACGCGCAAGCCGTAACGAACGCCATCATAACGCGCAAGGTTGGATGAGGCTTCGGACGGGGCGATAATGTAATAAGTCGGCACAGCATATTTTGTATGCGGTAACGAAATATCGATGATGGTCGCGCCGGCCTCTTTCAGCAGTTGAATCCCTTTATCCCATACGGCGGTGATTTCCGCAGGCATTCCGTCTACGCGATATTCTTTTGGAATACCGACGCGCAAGCCTTTGATATCCTGCTTCAAAAGACCTGTGAAATCAGGAACTTCCATTTGTGCAGAGGTAGAATCTTTCGGATCAAATCCCGAAATAGTTTGCAGGAGAAGGGCCGAGTCTTCCACGTTACGGGCAAAGATTCCTGCTTGATCAAGGGATGACGCAAAGGCGATAATGCCCCAGCGGGAACAGCGTCCGTAGGTTGGTTTCACCCCCACGATTCCGCAGAAACTTCCGGGTTGACGTGTTGATCCGCCGGTATCCGTTCCGGTGGATGCCATGACCATTCCTGCGGCAACCGCCGCGGCAGACCCACCGGATGATCCGCCGGACACTAATTTTTTGTCAGGATGTGTGCTGCTCTTCCATGGATTTTCGACAGGGCCGAAAGATGAATTGGTGTTGGAACCACCCATTGCGAATTCATCCAGATTGGCTTTGCCGACCGAGATTGTTCCGGCATCCAGCAATTTCTGACTCACCGTTGATTCATACGTTGGTACGAAATTTTTAAGGATCTGGCTGGCCGCAGTCGTTGTGACAGCTTTGGTGCAATATAAATCTTTCATGGCAATCGGAATGCCTTCCAGAACGCGCATCTCGCCTTTGGCAATGCGGGCATCGCTTTCTGCTGCCTGTTTGAGAGCCAGTTCAGGGGTTTTGGTGATGAAAGCATTCAGATGGTCGCAGGCTTCGACCTGTTTGATATGCGCTGAAACAAGTTCGGTTGCCGAAAATTTTTTATCTTTCAGGCCTTTGAGGGCTTCGGTGATAGTCAGTGAAATAAGGGAATTGGTCATGATGCTTACTCTACGATTTTGGAGACAACAAAGAATCCTTCGACGGATTCAGGGGCATTTTTCAAGATGTCATCGACTTTATCGCCGTCATTCACGACATCGGTACGAAGGCGACAGGCAATTTCCGACACGGAAAGAAGTGGTTCAACGCCGTTTGTGTTGACCTCTTGCAGTTGTTCCGCCCATCCCAGAATATTCTGTAACTGGGGCGCATAATAAGCAAGGTCTTCTTCAGTCACCTTGATGCGGGCGAGGGAGGCGATTTTTTGTACAGTCGTTTTATCAATAGACATGGAATTTATCTTCTTTTCATGATCTTTTTAGGGTATTCAAAGGCTTAACATTGTTAAATTAACCCTGCAAGAGCTTATGGGCCTCTGATGAGTATCTTATCCGAAGAAGAATTTTTGAAAGCTTTGAAATCTGATGACAGGTTACTGGGGCTGGATATCGGTACGAAAACCATCGGCGTGGCATTCGGGTCAATGATGGCAGGGTTTGCCAGCCCGTTGCGGGTGATTAAACGCACGAAAATTGCCAAAGATGCCGAGATTTTGAAAAAAATGATGGCAGAATATAGTGTGGCCGCCTTTGTAGTGGGGTGGCCGTTGAATATTGACGGAACAGTCGGCGTGCGATGTCAGGCTACCCGCGATGTCCTTCTTGAGATTATGAAATATATTCCCGATATTCCGGTTCTTTTTTATGATGAACGGTTTTCTACCAAAAAGGCTGAATTCTTCATGATCGATGAAATTGACCTCTCGCGCAAAAGACGGGGCGAGATCGTCGATAAGATGGCGGCGCAGATTATTTTGCAGGATTTTCTGGACAGCTATCGATGAAATAAGCTGTATTTTCTCATAAAACTGGTTACAACCATAAAAATGTCCATCTCACCGCGTTTTATACAAGATTTGCGTGATCGCTTAAACCTGTCGGAAATTATTGGCCGGCGGGTGAAACTGACGCGTGCGGGACGCGAATTTAAGGGATGCTGCCCGTTCCACCGCGAAAAAAGCCCGTCTTTCTATGTGAATGATGAAAAGCAATTTTATCATTGTTTCGGTTGCGGGGCGCATGGCGATGCCGTTGGTTTTGTCATGCAGCATGATAATCTGTCTTTCCCCGAAGCGATTGAATCTTTGGCGGTACAGGCAGGCATGGAGGTTCCGAAACAATCAGTCGAAGACCGCGAATATTCGAAAAAAGAAAAAAGCCTGTATGCCTTATGTGACGAGGCCGCAAAATGGTTCGAGGCCCAGTTGTACGACCCCAAGAACAGCGAAGTGTTGAAATATATTTCCGGTCGCGGTTTGTCACCTGATACATTAAATGCCTTTCGTCTGGGATATGCGACAGGTGACGATCAGGCTTTGCGCAAAGCTTTATCGGCGCAAGGTTTCACCGATGCGCAAATGATCGAGGCCGGAATTCTGAAGGTCTCCAATGCCGCAGGGCGTGAACCCTATAGTTTTTTTCGTGACCGTTTGATTTTTCCGGTGGCGGATGCGC
>DMIT01000002.1 GCA_003452275.1 Rhodospirillaceae bacterium
TTGGCGCGTTTTGGCGAGATCGATCTGGATGCGCGGGAAAGTGTTATAGTGCAGTCCGACAATGGTATGCGTTCCGACCAGTTCGGCGCAACGGACGGCATCGCGCGCTCCCATTGTAAAATTGTCACCGATAGGGAGCAGGGCGAATTCGATTTCTTCGGTCTCGCCGATCAGTTTCATGTCATAGGTGAGGGCTGTATCCCCTGAATAATAAAAGCTTGTCCGGCTGCCGGTAGGGGTAATAACAAATCCGCCCGGGTTGCCGCCATAACGCCCATCGGGCATAGAGGAGGAATGGACGGCATTCACGTATTTCACCCGCCCGAAATCGAACTGAAAGGCACCGCCCAGATTCATGCCGTGGCCGTTGGTGATGCCTTTTTCGGCAAACCATGCGATGATTTCAAAGTTGGAAATAAGTTTGGCTCCCGTTTTTCCGGCAAGAGCCTCGACATCCAACACATGATCCTGATGCCCATGGGAAATAAGGATGTAGTCAGCCTGAATTGTTGAAATATCAATATCCTTGGCTGCAGGATTTGCCGAAATAAAAGGGTCGAACAATAAATGAATGCCATTGAGATCAACCGCGAAGCAGGAATGTCCGTAATATGTTACTTTCATCTATATTTGCCCTTTCTTTCTTAAAAGATCATATTAGATATTGGAGGCTTAGGCAAAACTGTCAATCTTTATTTATTCGAGGGAAATATCATGATGAAATTATATTATGCATCCGGTGCCTGTTCATTTGCCCTTCACGCATTTTTGAATGAATGCGGCGCAGATTACGAAACACAAAAAGTAGAAATCAGCGCAGGCGAGAATAAAAAACCTGAATTCTTAAAACTGAATTCACGCGGGCAAGTTCCTGTTTTGACCGATGGTGACACAGTGCTTCGCGAAGGGGCGGCTATTCTGATGTATGTTGCCGACAAATATAAATCCCCGATGATCCCGCAATCAGGCGCAGAGCGTTTGGCGGCAATTGAATGGATGATGTTCTGCAATTCAACATTACACCCTGCTTACAGCGCTTGCTTCTTCCTTGCGCGTCAGACTGTTGATGCGGCTGCGAAAGAAACATTGATGGCGGCAGTTTCTGCACGCGTTCAAATGTTGTGGGATGATGTTGAAGCCCAATTGAACAAAACAAATGCCTATATCGCTGGCGCAAATATTACGGTTGCTGATTTGATGTTGTGCACAATGGCAAATTGGTTGCAGGCAACAACACCAAAATTTGGCCCCAAAACAATTGCATTGATTCAGAAGGTAACGGCACGCCCGTCTTATCAATTAGCCCTTGAGTCTGAAGGTGTCGCATATAAAGCTGCTGCTTAATTTGTAAGCCTTCCTCCTCAAGGGGGCCTTGAAGCATTGATTAGGAAGCTCTGCCGAAATCACGGCGTATGTCGTATGAGGCAGGGCTTTCTTTCATTGCCATACTTGCCATCATCATAAAAATCATCATTTCGTCGAATGTCTGTTGTGGTCTTTTGAGTGTTTTGACAGGCATACGTGACGCAAACCGGGTGGCCTGTATTGCCGCGATGCGGGCCGATACAGCCCCGTCATCTTTCAATTCCAGCAAGCGGGTTTCAATGGCAGAGCGAAGACTGTCGTGCATATCCCATGCAATCTCGGTCATCGGGTCTTGCGCCCCTTTATCGACCAGTAATTTTCCAAGATTTTCTTTTGCCGCACAATATTGTTTGTATAAAGAGGCGAGAACCGAATCGATCGATGCATAAACAGCAATCATTTCCCATTGTTTTGATTCCGGAACAGATTTCATTTCTTCCGGATGCGTATATTCCAGACGGGAAATCATTGAATTTATCAAATCGGAGAGTGAAGCATCCTGCGACATTTTTTCTTTACCTAGTTTCTATACAATACATACTGTAAATATATGAAAAACTGGTTAACTGCGCAGGAGGCCTTGGTTTTTATAGGGGGGAGTGGTTTATTCCAACCCGATCGCGGCTTTATAAAGTTCCAGAAGTTCTTCTTCTTCGCGGCGTTTTTCGGTTTCCATTTTGCGAAGTTTTAGAATTTTGCGCATGGTTTTGACATCGAATCCGACACCTTTGGCTTCGGCGTAGATATCCTTAATATCGTCTGCCAACCCTTTTTTTTCTTCTTCGAGGCGTTCAACGCGGTCAAGGAAGCTTTTCAGTCGTTTGCCGGCAACACCGCCGACATCTGAGGTATCGTCATCTTTTTCTACAGCAGAAGGCATTTATTACTCCGATTTTTATAAAATAATGGCATACCCTAACCAATGGGAAAGGGGGGCGCAAGATGTTAATTTTAACTATTTTTTGGCGTTGGAAGACACGCTCCAGCGTTCCACGACCAAGCCGATATCATTGCGGGTTTTCGTGGCAACGCGGCCCACCTGAACTTGCACAATTAAATTCTGGCTTTGGGTGCGTGCTGTTTTGTCGACAGTTTGGATGTCTTCGTTATAGAAGGAGGCCATCAGCGGGATCTGAACCAGCCAGTGATATGTGCCTGAAATAGCGCCGTCTCTGGTGACAGACCCTTCCTCATCCGATACGGATTGCAACCGGAAGCTATTGCTGGACAGAACATTCATCATATTGGTTTTTTGCAGATAATCCTGATATTCCTTCAAAGCATAGGGTGTAAAATACGGCTGTATTTTTTGGAAATCCTGATGATAGGTTTTGACATTGATCGTCATCGCCTGTGACACGATTTCGGTCGCCCATTCCGTAATTTGTTTTTCATTGCGGTGAGGTTTGGATAAATCATTCACATCTTCGGCGGACGTATCGGTTGCCCCGTACATATCCATTAATTTGCTTTGCGAAGCTTTACCGGTGTTGGAATCGGTCGGGAAGGGGGCCTGCAACGTCACTTCAGGCGGAGGCTTTTTGGTCTCTTCCTGATTCTGTCCAAAAATTTTACCAAGGAAATTTTCCGAATGGGCAGGCATGGAGGTCGCAAAAACGGTTATTGCAAGGGTCGCAATAACCGATATCGATATTTTTTTTATCATTTTCTCTGGTTGGCCTGTCTGAAGAGGTTTGGTACAATCTTTTTGATTGTACCAATTGTGCGGCCAAATTCCATTACATTTTCTAACCGCCTGTCTAAAAAGGCCTGGGTGATGATATGCCCCTCTGACTCATCGCCAATCCACACCATATTGGTGCCCATCAGGATGGAGGCTAATAAGGCGCGTTTTGTCTGACGATTGTAATCGGTCGTGGTGTCTCCCGCCCAATTCCAGATAATATCCGATGTGCGCCACAAAACGCGTTGTCCCTGAATAACCCGTGACGGCATCGCCCAGAATGCCATGGCAGCCTTGACAATGGCTTTCTTGTTTTCCAGAATTTCATTTCTTGATAAAATGGCCAAACGCACTTTATCTTTACTGCGCAGGGTGACGATTGGCAATTTGGACAATTTTTCTATCATCAGGCGGTCGGCGTAATCTGAAAAATGAGCGACAACATCCGTAATTCCGTTGGGAAACAAGCCTGATTGGACATCATCCTGTGCTTTGCACTCTGCGGCGGCTTTCTCGACGACTGCCCATGTCCAGCCAGACTCTTCTACATAGGGAAGGGCTGCCAATAAAATTTGGTCACGCAGTAAGGTCACAGGGTCTTTCATAAAATTTCCTCCAGATGGGATGAACTCTATCAAAAAAGTTTAGGTTTTGAAAAGAAATCGTTATACTGCACTGCACGGGACATCAAAATGGAAAAAGACAAAAAGACAAAAGCCGATAAAGGGAAACTGACGCAACGTGTCAAACGTTACGGGCAAGTCTCGGGGGCTATGGCTGGGTTAGCAACCAAGGTTGCTGGCGAAAAAGTTTTCGGCGCAAAAATCGACCGTGAAAAACATGCGGCTGATTTGCTGATGCGTTTGGGAAATCTGAAAGGCCCTTTGATGAAAGTGGGGCAGATTTTAGCAACCATTCCTGAGGCCTTACCCCCCGAATATGCCGATGCATTCCAGCAATTGCAATCCAATGCGCCGCCTATGGGCTGGCCGTTCGTCCGTCGACGGATGCGGGCTGAATTAGGGCCGGATTGGGAAGCAAAATTCAAATCATTCGGGCATGACGCCGCCGCCGCCGCGAGTCTGGGGCAAGTGCATAAGGCGACATTAATGGACGGGCGCGAAGTCGCTTGCAAATTGCAATATCCGGATATGGTGTCGGCCATATCGGCTGATTTGTCACAGCTCAAGATGATGTTTTCATTATACGAATCATTCGACAAATCGATCATCACCAAAAATATTCATGACGAATTGAAAGACCGTTTATACGAAGAACTTGATTACACTCTCGAAGCAAAACATACAGCCCTCTATGGCGATATCCTGAAAAGCGAGCAGGGGGTTAGTGTGGCGTCTGTTATTCCTGAATTTTCGACGTCGCGACTCCTGACCTCGACATGGATGGAGGGCGAGAAAATCATGTCTTTCAAAACTGCCAGCGTTGCAGACCGCAACGCCATCGCCATGAATATGTTTCGCGCGTGGTATGTGCCGCTTTATTTCTATGGCATTATTCACGGCGACCCGCATATGGGCAATTATTCTGTCCGCAAAGATATGGGGATCAATTTGCTTGATTTCGGATGCGTGCGTGTTTTCCGTGGCGAATTCGTCGCGGGGGTGATTAATCTTTATCGCTCCATCCGGGATGATGATAAAGAACTGGCGGTTCATGCATTTGATACATGGGGTTTTAAAAATCTCAATGCCGAACAAATTGAAACATTGCTGATCTGGGCGCGGTTTTTATATGACCCGTTGCTGGACGACAAACGACGCGTGATCGGCCAAACCAATCAAGGCATTTACGGGCGCGAAACAGCCCGCAAAGTTCATGAACGCTTAAAACAGGTGGGTGGCGGAATCACTATTCCGCGCGAATTTGTGTTTATGGATCGCGCCGCATTGGGGCTGGGGTCGGTCTTTATCCATTTGCAGGCGGAAATCAATTGGCACCGGTTATTTGAAGATATGATCGCTGATTTCGATATAAAAGCCCTTAAAAACCGCCAAAAAACCGTTCTGACACAATTCGGCCTCACATAAGGGTTGACGCAGAGCAACAACTGCGTTATACCCCTCCCACGCTCCAGTTACCTCAGAGTTACCAAGCATACAGCGATAGTTTCTTTCATTGATCGCGGGATGGAGCAGCCCGGTAGCTCGTCAGGCTCATAACCTGAAGGTCNNAATCAATGACTTAGCGTTGATAATTCTCTCAAAAATGTGCTAAAATAGGCTTACACAGTTCTTACACACTTTCACATGTGGAGCAGGGCATGATTAAGCATTCTATTTTGGGCGATAAAGTCCACGTTTATAAGCGCGATAATAGTAAATTCTGGCAGTGTTCAACTTACCTTCAGGGAAAAAATCGTCGTACTAGTACGAAGGAAGAGAGTCTTCAGCACGCAAAGCAATTTGCCGAAGACTGGTATTTGGAATTGCGCGGCAAGTCCCGTGCGGGGCTTTTGAAAGATGAAAAGACTTTTAGGATGGTCGCAGAACAATTCTTGAAAGAGTATGAGGTGATTACAGAGGGACAACGCAGCCCCCGTTGGGTGGAAGGCCATGCTATACGTCTGAGAGTTCACCTGAACCCGTTCTTTGGTGATTTGCCTATATCAGATGTAACCGCAGGCAAAGTTCAGGAATACCGCGTTCATCGCATGACACCTAACCCAGATAGCAATCCAGCAGAGTCAAAAAGCAATCGTAAGCCAAAGGCAACACCACCTGCACGAAAGACTATTCACAATGAGATTGTAACGCTCAGGCAGGTGCTTAAAACGGCAATCAGGCATGGATGGATGTCCAGCCTACCAGACTTATCCCCGCCTTATAAAACGCAAGGTAAGATTGTTCATAGGCCATGGTTTAGTCCTGCTGAATATAAGCAGCTTTATGAAACAACCCGTGAATACACAAAATCAGTTCCAGAACGTTTCCGCTGGAATGCAGAACAGATGCATGACTTCGTTTTGTTCATGGCCAATACGGGGCTTCGTCCAGATGAAGCCAAAAATCTCCAGCATCGGGATGTTGAGATTGTTTTGGATGAGGCAACGAACGAAAAGATTTTGATTATAGAAG
>DMIT01000025.1 GCA_003452275.1 Rhodospirillaceae bacterium
TGCTGCTGCTGGTCTGGATGTTGGTTGCGGCGGCTTCGGGCCCGCAGGCGTATGAATGTTTCCTTGGCTTCGCAAAATCCCTGATCGGGCAAATTATATTGTTCGGGTTTACGGGGGCTGTCTATTACCATCTTTGTTCCGGTGTCCGCCATCTGGTCATGGATATGGGCTATGCCCTGACCATTCCACAAGCCGAGAAAGCCGGAAAAATGATCTTTATCGTCGCCATTGCCCTGACAATCGCAACATGGGGCGTTTTGAAATTATCGAACGGAGAAATCTAATCATGGCCAATAAATGGGAAGCAACCCCTTTCAAATCTCCGACTGCCCGCGTGACCGCGCTGGGCTCTGCACATGCGGGGCTGCATCACTGGATCCATCAACGGGTGACAGCCCTTGCCAATATTCCTCTGGTTCTATGGGCGGTCTGGTCAGCATTGACGATGGCGGCGGCAGGCGGAAATTATGACATCATCCGCGGATTTTTCGCGCAACCAGTCAATGCGGTTTTGATGATCTTGTTCCTTACCTCTATTTTCTATCATGCTGCATTGGGGTTACAGGTGGTCATCGAAGATTATTTCCATGGCGGCAAAAGCAAACTTTTTTTATTAATCGCCGTCAAACTCGGACTCTTTGCATTAGGTCTGGCCTCCGTCTTTTCCGTTTTAAAACTGGCTCTTTAGAATGCAGTATGGGAAAAATAGCATGAATAAATGGCTCCTCACCTTTTTGTCTATTTGCACCTTCACTTCCTCTTCTTTTGCAACAGAGGAAAGAGCGCATGAAAGAGTTGTTGCATCCGGCATCATTCGCTGCGCTTATGCCATATCGCCGCCCGCGTTGGTAAAAGATCCGAATAGCGGCACACTTTCAGGATTGGATTATGATCTCTGGAATATCATTGGAACAGAACTGGGTCTTAAAATCGAATGGACAGAAGAGGTAGGCTGGGGTAATTTCACTGAAGGATTAAAAACAGGGCGCTATGACGCATTTTGTAGCGAAATCTGGCCTGATCCCAACCGTGTCAAATTCGTAAGCCTTACAAAACCCATACTCTATTCATTTTTGAATACCTATGTGAGAGCAGACGATCATCGATTTGATGGCAATCTTGAAAAAATAAACTCGTCTTTGGTTACTATTCCTGCCATTGAGGGTGATGTTTCGGTTACTATGGCACAAAATAGATTTCCTGAATCCAAAATTTTGTCGCTTCCTCAAACGTCCACTGTTTCCGATATGTTTATGGCAGTGATGTCTAAAAAAGCAGATGTTATTTTTCTGGATCAGGCTTTATTCCAATCACTGAATGCAAATAATAAAGGTGCTTTGGTTCAACTCAAGGGGGTTCCTGCCTCCTTTACATTTGCCTCTTATTATGGCGTCAATTCGGGAGAGACACAATTGCGAGATATGATCGATATTGCCCTTCAAACCCTCATTGATGATGGACGGTTGGAAAAACTCGCCCATAAATATTCGGCAGATTACAAAGTGCCGCGTAAGAATTATTAGTAAGATTAAAAATAAGGAATAAATAATGGCATACGAAATAATTACCCATGAATATGACGTTGTAGTTGTTGGCGGCGGCGGAGCAGGGCTTCGGGCGGCGATGGGGATGTCTCAAAAGGGCCTGAAAGTTGCCTGTTTATCCAAAGTTTTTCCGACCCGTTCCCATACCGTGGCGGCGCAAGGCGGTATTTCTGCGGCGCTGGGCAATATGGGCGAGGATGATTGGCGCTTTCACTTTTATGACACTATTAAGGGGTCTGACTGGCTGGGCGATCAGGATGCCATTGAATATATGTGCAAGGAAGCCATTCCGGCGATTATCGAGCTGGAACATATGGGGGTTCCGTTTTCGCGGACAGCAGAAGGTAAAATTTACCAACGCGCCTTTGGCGGTATGACCACCCATTACGGGCAGGGAACGGCCCAGCGCACCTGCGCCGCCGCCGACCGCACAGGGCACGCGATTTTGCACACGCTTTACACGCAGGCCCTCAAACACAAAACCGAATTTTTTATCGAATTCATTGCTCTTGACCTGATTATGGATGAGCAAGGAGCCTGTGTCGGTGTTCTGGCATGGAATTTGTTGGACGGCACTCTTCACGCTTTCCGCGGGCATCAGACCGTTCTGGCGACCGGTGGATATGGTCGTGCCTATTTCTCTTGTACCTCTGCCCATACTTGCACCGGGGACGGCAATGCCATGGTGCTGCGCGCCGGATTACCGTTACAAGACATGGAATTCGTGCAATTCCACCCGACCGGAATTTACGGATCAGGCTGCCTGATTACCGAAGGCGCGCGCGGGGAAGGCGGATATCTGACCAATTCCGAGGGCGAGCGTTTCATGCCACGTTATGCGCCATCGGCCAAAGACCTTGCATCCCGCGATGTCGTCTCCCGTTCGATGACCATCGAAATCCGCGAAGGCCGCGGCGTGGGCGAACATAAAGACCATATCCATCTGCATCTGGAACATCTGGATGCCGATATCATCCATTCCCGCCTGCCGGGGATTGCCGAAACCGCCAAAATTTTCGCGGGCGTCGATGTGACCAAGGAACCGATCCCCGTCCTGCCGACCGTCCACTATAACATGGGCGGTATTCCGACCAACTGGCGCACCGAGGTTGTCTGCCCGACCGCTGATGACCCGAACCGCGTTGTCGCCGGCTTAATGGCGATTGGCGAAGCGGCTTGCGTTTCCGTACACGGGGCCAACCGTCTCGGTTCCAACTCCCTCCTTGACCTTGTGGTCTTTGGACGGGCGGCGGCAATTCGCGCGGCAGAAACCGTTACCCCCGGTGCCAAACACCGCAAACTGGCAGAGGGCGCATTGGATAAAGCCTTGGCCCGTTTCGACCGTTTCAGAAATGCATCGGGCAACCTGTCAGTCACCGATATTCGCGGCAAAATGCAACGCACCATGCAAAACCATGCCGCCGTGTTCCGTACAGGTGAAAGCCTGTCCGAAGGTGTCACGAAAATCAACGAAGTTGCCGCATCGATTCAAGATGTCAAAGTCACCGACCGTTCATTGATTTTCAATACCGATTTGGTCGAAGCGCTGGAACTGGACAATTTGCTCGGTCAGGCCGTTGTCACCCTCGAAGGGGCCGTCAACCGTCAGGAAAGCCGCGGTGCCCACGCCCGCGAAGATTTCTCGGAACGCGATGATGCCAACTGGATGAAACATACCGTCGCCTGGTGGGATCAATCCTCCGGCAAAACATCCCTCGGCTATCGCCCCGTCATCCTGAGCAGCCTGACCGACGAAGTCGAACCAGTGCCACCGAAAAAACGGGTTTATTAGGAATTTTTCTCTTTACGGAGCCTGTCCCAATAGTCCAGACGCTTGTTAATCTCGCGCTCGAAGCCTTTATCGGGTGGGGCATAGAAGGTAGTGCGCTCCATGCCGTCGGGGAAATAATTCTGGCCTGAAAAACCGTCTTTGGTGTCGGGGTCATATTGGTAGCCGGCGCCATAGCCTTCGGCTTTCATCAATTTGGTCGGAGCATTTAAAATATGTTTGGGGGGCATGAGTGACCCATAGGTTTGTGCAGCCACACGCGCCGCTTTATACGCAACATAATTGGCATTGGATTTTGGTGCGGTCGCCAGATAAATCAGGGCTTGGGAAAGGGCCAGTTCGCCTTCGGGTGACCCCAATCGTTCATAAGTTTCAGCCGCAGCAATACATTGCAAATGCGCCATCGGGTCGGCAAGCCCGATATCCTCGACCGCCATGCGGATCATACGACGCGCGATATATCGGGGGTCTTCGC